>JAFUUC010000070.1 GCA_017471365.1 bacterium | reverse complement strand
TGAGGGTTCAAGATTAGGAGATGTAGATTTATCTACAAGAACAACTGATGAACCGACGTTACGTCCTACTGAAGGTGAAGTAAGACCTGTCGAAGGTGAAGTACGTCCGGACGAAGGGGATGTTAGAGCTGAGCAAGGTGAAGTTGCGACTGGACACGTTACAGAACCGGAATCAAAGTCAAGAGGCGGTTTGGTGTCAAGGATCAGACGTAAATTAAAAGGTGGTTTAGCAAAATATGAAGATGTTGATATAGCTAGTTTGTCTGACGACGAATTTAAAAAATTCGTAAATGAATTCCAAAAAGCACTAGAAAAAGATTACGAATATAAAGAAAAACTTGCTTTTTCTCAGAGAATTAGGATAACTTTTGCGAATTATAATAATTCAAAAGAAATGTTTGCCGAAGCATTCAGTTTGTATAAGGATTTGAAACAAAATTCTCCTCTCGGAGAAAAACAAATACTGGATATTTTACAAGCTTATGATATAGAACGTCTTCGCGGTATTCATGAACTCTATAATATAGTAAAAGATAAAGTTACTGATGTAGATGATTTATATACTATTCTTTCTGGACAAGTTGATATGCAAAAACTTTCCTTGATGAAAGAAATGTTTGCTACAGGTAAATATACAGATTTAGAAATTATAGAACTCACACAAAACGTAAGCCAATCTAATATTGAATTTGCTCGCAAAGCTTTAATCGATAGAGCAAGTGATATATCTTTAGAAGATGCCACAGCTGTACTTACTGCATTCAGAAATATGAGTTCAAATTTTGATATCAATGAGTGTGCCGATTTTATAATTGATTTTCTCAAAAGAACAGATTTGCCTTGGAGCCAAGAACAGAAACTTGAGCTTGCAAAAAATTCTATATGTGACGGTAATTACAAGTTATTAGATTATTTACTAGAAAAAGGATATTCTTTTAAAGATGTAGAATTAATAATGGATTATGCTGCACCTATTGGTACTGATATATCCAAACAACTTTTGGATATGGGTTATAACATTGCTGATTTTACACGTTTCTCTTTAAGTACGGATTGTGGTTCGTCGTCAGCAAACCTTCAAGGTTTAAATCTAAAACCTTTAAAAGATGCCGTTGACTATCAAAGAGCAAAAGCTATGGAATCCCCTGAACTTTATGTTAATGGTGAGTTCTCAACAAAAGAGGATGCTGCACACTGTGTATACGTTTTCTTTAATGCTTATGAAGCCGATCTTATGACTCTCGCTTCAATAATGGATAAAGAAGGGTTTAACAGTTTACTTCGCAGAAGACTTGATGATGCTGCCAATTATTTAGATATCATAGGTAGTTTTAAAAAAGAGGACTTAGATCTTTTAAGAGATCTATGTAACGGAACAAATGTTGACGGAAAACCGATAATGCCTACTCAAAAAGTAGAATTTATAGATCTTATTCAGGCATATAAAGATAACCATATGGATATGACTAAAATAAGGTCTATGGCTATTACCGGCAAAGTAGACTTTGGTCAACTTAATGTTGACTTATTCAAACAAGTTATGAAAAATGCCGGAATGAGCGATGCTGAGATTGCAGATATTCCGATAGAAAGATTAATGGGTTGGGATAAAAGTTATCTTCATCTGCTTGCAAAAGATATGGCAGAATTTGATGCTCAAGCCTCTAGAGACATTGTAAGAGCCGGTAATCTTGAAGATTTTATGGCATATATTCATGATACGGACAATGTTTACGGTCGGGCTAACGCTAGTACACGGAGAGTTTACTCCGAACTCGGAATAGATTATGAAAAATGGATTAAACCTTCAAAAGATAGCGAAGTAAGATTTGTTTCCAGAGATAAAAATTTGGAACAGTTGTCTCAAATTGGTACTCAATTGGTTCAAGATATTGAGGCTTTGCGTAAAACTCCCGCAAAAGGATTTATTGATAAACAGTTCCCTAAATGTATAAAAGACGGCAAATTTGTAATTCCGTCCGAGTATCTTACAAGTAAGGCAAAACTTGAGGAATTTACAAATAGTGTTTTGAAACAATTAGATTCAGTGTTTAAACGTGCTGAGGGGAACTTGAGCAATTCTGATCCGGCAAGGGTTCAAAAAGCTCAAAATACACTAACGATTCGTTCACACATAGAAAATCATATTCAAGCTATAAAAGATGTTTCAGAGACCGGATCTAGTAAAACACTTGATTTGACAATAAAAATGTGGGACAGAAATCCGCAGAAAGATTTATTCCAGGGTAACTATTCAACTTGTTGTATTGGAATGGGAGGCGGTAATGGTTGGGCAATGCCTCACTATATAATGAACACATCTTTCAACATGATAGAACTTGTGGATAATCTTACTGGTAAAACTATCGGTAATGCTCTTTGTTATTTTGTGGAAGGTCCAGATGGTAGACCTGCGTTGATAATTGATAATATTGAAATAAATAACAGTTGGAGACCTTCTGATGATGTTGGTATAGAACTTCGCGATTATATAACTGAGTATGCTGCAAATATTGCACGTGAAGTGACAGGTAACGACGAAACTCCTATTTATATGAGCAGCCACTATAATGATGTTCCTTGCGAAGATTTGCCTGGAAGTAGACAAGAAATTTCATTTGCAGGAGATATGGATTGCGATGACATTTATCTTGATTTATATGACGGCTGGATCATGAAGTCTGGTCTTGATGGCATACATGAATTGCGTCAATTAAAAGGTAATGAACCTTTAGAACCTAAAACAAGATTTGAGAGATACGAAGATAATCCTCAAGTAAGAACACAATCTGAAGAAGTTCGCGTGGAAGAAAACCCTGAAGTTCGTTCACAAGAACCGGAGGCAAGACCTGAAACAGAACCTGTTACCCGTCCTGAAGTGGAAACACGTGTTGAAGACTCTACAGGTGTTGAAGTCCGTTCTGTACAAAATAATATCGGGATAAAAAGTTCTTCGTTTGATGGTCTTGAGGGTAGAGAACTTATTAATGCGTACGAAGCTGCATTAGAAAATGGTACTTATACTTATGGTGAAGGATTCAAATCAGTACTGCTTGACGATGGTGTAATATTAGCAAAATCCGATTCAGGTGAGTATATAATAGAATATCCTGCTGATACTCATGTTGGCTACCGCAAAACATGTTCTTATGATTCTAACGGCAAATTAAGAAGTGCATCAGAGGTTATATCAAAATCAGACGGTAAGGAAACTGTTCTCAAATTTAGTTATGACGAAAATGGTAATGTTAGAGCTAAACAAACCACAAATTATGTAAATGGATTTATGATTTCAGATGTTGTAAAGAATGGTTCTAAAGTGCATTCAACTGTTGATACATATAGAAATGGTACTGTAGTGAAAACAGTTTCAGAAATGCGTAATCCTCTAATGCAAGTGCGTGAAACAACGTTGTATTTTGGCGAGAGAAAATATTACCAAAAGGTCGAAGTCGAAAATGGAGTGACCAGAACGATCGAATATGTTCCGCAAGAATCCTTTGGCTATCAACGTATTGTAATAAGTTCAGATGGAACGGCAACAATTGACGGCAAACCCGTTACTGTCGAAGAAGCTCGTGCAGCCATGAAATTTGACTCTGTTATGAGGGAAATGGGCATAAGTGAAAATACGGCTACAAGAGTTGAAGATGTTCCTGTTATTCCTGCCGGTCATTATTTGGATAAAAAGACCGGACAAATTATTAAAGTTGACAAAGATAAACTTCAAGTTCAAATGGGTGAACGCGATGTTGTTGTAAAAGATGAATTTGGAAATGTTCTTGGTCAAGTTGGCTATATGTTGACAGGTCGCCAGGGAGAAGAAACACTTTACTTCTTAAACTTTAAAACAGAGGTAAATGGTTTGGGAATTGGTACAATGTTGATAGATGTTTTGAAGAAAAAAGCTTCAGAACTGGGGGTTAGCATAAGTGCCGATGCCGATCCTACATATCTACAAGGTTCAAATAAAGGTGCTACAAATTTAGCCTTCTATTATAAAATGGGATTTAGAGCAAAAGATCCCGGTATAGATAAATTGGTTTGTGAGTGTCTTGATAAAGATTTGCCGATCCCTACATTCTTGAATCATCGTGTTGCGATAGATAACACCCGTGAACCTTATGTTAAATCTAATTCTAATCAAGTTTCAGTAAGAACGGATATTGAATCTGAAGCAAGAGTGGAAAATACCGATCAAACAGTGATTCGTCCAGAAGATAGTCAAACCGTAACACAATCTGAAGAAGTTCGCGTGGAAGAAAACCCTGAAGTTCGTTCACAAGAACCGGAGGCAAGACCTGAAACAGAACCTGTTACCCGTCCTGAAGTGGAAACACGTGTTGAAGACTCTACAGATGTTGAAGTCCGTTCTCAAGAAGATCCAACCGTAAGATCGTCTGAACAAGCTCCAGAAGTTCATACTGAAGTTGAACCTGAAACAAGAGCTGAACTTTCACCTGAAGTTAGAGAGGAAATCAGGGTACGAGTTTTTGATTTAATAACACAATATGAAGGTAGTCAATATGATCTTAAGAATTTTCTTAGAGATGATTTAAAGTTAAATAAAATTGGAAATTTTTATTCAAGAGTAAAAAGTGAAACCAGCTTGCGAGATAAAGTAGAAAACTATATGAAAGATCATCCGGGGGCAACGATAGATGAAGCCATAGCAGATGTTCGCGATGCTTTTGGAGCAAGAACTGTTGTTGAATCTAATGATTTTACAAATAATCCGGAAGTTGCTGCTTTAATCGCAGCCGGAGATACTCGTGGTGCTATGCTCAAAGCTGCTGAGCTTCAATCTCAACCTGCCGTTGACAAGATCAAAGATATGATCGATATGATCGCATCAGGCGAAGCGGATTTTGAAATTACAAGAATTACGAATTATGTTTCAAAAGACGGTATTCCTTATTTTTCAGATGAACAATTGGCATTCTTAAGTCACTATGCTGCGACCAGAGGTTTAAGCTCATTTGACACTGTTATCAGGATTGCTGAAGACGGTGATTATGCAGGAAGACCAATATCAAGAGAAGGCAAACTTATAACAAAAAGTCAACCGTCAGGTTATACAGCCTTGCAAATGAATATTAAAACAAAAGACGGTAAAGTTATTGAATGGCAATTCCGTGGTGATAAAGTTCATGAATTTGCTGAAGGTGAACACATTCCTTATGACCTGAGAACAGGAAAGAATATCCTTGGTGACCACCCTGAACTTGAACCTTTATATAAACCATTGCAAGATCTGCTTTGTGGTGTTGGTGAAGATCATGCCGGCAGAATGCCTGATGCAGCATTTGATGAATACAATCGTTATTTAAACGATTACTATGCTTATTTGCGTAAGTTAGAACTTGGTTTTGATAGTGAAGAACCACGTTTGGAAGATTATGGTAACGGATATAAATTCGATAAATGTCTTGAAGCTAAAAATCTTATAGCTTTACACAAGTTGGCTGATGAAGTTAAAGGTGAGAGTATAACAGTCGATGATGCCGTAGCTGAATATAAGCAAAGAGTTGATGGTACGTATCAAGAATTAACTGTTATCAAAGAAAATACGCCGTTTACTCCTGATGAATTACGAGAATACCTGCTTGAAGTAGGATTTACCGAAGAAGAAATTGCTGATATTGATTTAAATAATTTAAATCTAAGATCATTGTTTAAAGTTGTAAAAGATATATTTGGAATGAGTGGTCGAGATGCAACAGAATTTTTGGCTACACCGGAACAACGGGCAGATGCAATTGAAGAATTTTTACAACCGATGAATAATAAGTCAAAGCGTCTATCACAATATGCTAATAAAGAGAATTTTAGATTTTTCAGTGTGGAAAATTCTGAAGATTCATGGGGTGATGCTCTGGATCTAGTGGAAAAACCTAATTTCCCGGAACTTCTGGAAGTAATGCCTATATATGAACGTATTGTAGGCAAAATGGATATTAAAGATGCAGCCTGTATTTTGGATCTTTTCACCAGAAATGACATAAGAAAAAAAATTAATGAAACTTCTTTGAAAAGATTAGCAGATATTAATGGGAAAATCATGTCGCCTGAAAGTCAATTTGGTGCAATTCATATTATTGCACTAGAAGATGTACCTCAAGATATAATCGATGCATTTATAAAAGAAACAAATGAATTAAGTTCAAAACATGGTTTTGCTTTATCTTCTGAAGGTTTGACTACTTCCGAAGCCATTATTGCACGAACTCAAAAACTTGCTGAGTTGAACAAGGTTCTTGATGAGTATCCGCAAATAAAAGAACTGGTTGTAAGTTCTGATGTTGCAGAAAAACTTGTTAACAGAAATGATATGACTTCGATTGTTAAAGCTATAATGGACTGTCCTGAAGCTCAAAGAAGCGGCTTTTTTGAAGATGTAATAAAACGTATGCCGGATAATAAAGGTGCAGCAGAGGCTTGTTCTAAATTGTTCGAACTTGGTCTGCATGCAGACAGCGTTTCACAAATTGTCAGATATTGTAAAAACGGTGATTTTGACGGCTTAAATCGTTATATAGAAGAAATTAAAAAATACAAAGATAAATTCTCTGAAACAGAATTTATGTCATATAAACTCTACGAAGTTGGTATAGATTATGACTCGGCAATAAGCATTTTGAATAAGGCTGGCGTATATGCTCAAACTGTTGATTGCGGGAATTTTTATCAAATCTTTGACGTTTTAAGAATGAGTAGAAACAATTCGATATCAGAAATAATAGATGCTGCAATGAGTGATAATATTTCTTTGGGTGCTGATGTAATTCTTTCTCTATCAAGAATAAAAAATCCTGTTGAAGCTTATAAAAAGGCTTTGTATGTATCTAAAAATTATGATTATGATCTCGAAACCAGTATTCATGCTGTAGAAAGAGTAACATACAGTAAAACCAATGTAACATTTGAACAATTTAAAGAAAAATTGGATGTTCTTACTGATCAACCTAATATGCATGTTAGAATATTAATGGCAAATAATGATTTGCCAATGGAAGATTTTACCCGTTTCTTGGGTGTTTTGCGGGAAAAATATGGCGATAGTCAACCGCATTTGGTTAGCAGAATTATCTCTAAAATAAATAATACAAATAAAGATGTATTTGAAAAAGCTATAGAACAAGGTTGTCTTGACAGATGTGCTTATGGTGATTTCTTGGAAGAGGTAAAAGAATATAAAAAAGATGTTGCATTATATTTGATAGAACATACTGAGCTGTCTGACTCTGCTATGGGACGTTTAGTCAGGAATTCAGACGGTAAGAATAATGATTTTATATTACAAGTTGTACAAGCCGGTCATGTAAACGAGCAAAATTATAGGTTTCTTGCTAGTATTGCAGGTTCATTGAATGAAGAAAACAAAGATTTCTTTTTAGAGATTTGCTTGAGTGAAAGATATGGACAAGATTTACCTGGTATTTCAAGATTCTGTTCAGAAATGTATTACCGTAGCAAAGAACAACTTGATTTAGCAAGAGATTTGGTTCACCAAGGAAGATTTGAAATTTCTGAAATCGGTAATATTGCTGGTGCTGTCTATGATAATAAAAGTATAGAATTTATTCGTGGATTATGTGAAGATACTCAATTCTCTAAAGATGAAATTGTGGAAATTGCGAAACGTGTAGTAAAAGAAAATGAAAATATGGCAAGATATCTCTGCTCAAGATCGGATTTTCCACACGAAGATATTCCAAATATATTGAAAAATTATGATCGTAATGATGCAAAAATAAAAGAAATTATTGAAAATGGAACATATGCTCTCCATCCGGAATTAAAATTATTCGGTACAAGATATTGGGAAAGAATTATTGAAAGAAACATTGATGTAAATTCTGTTCCTGAATCTATGAAAGATAAAATGGCCGTTTATTGGGAAGTTGAAGATCCCGATATTATAGCTAAACATATGGATTTATATCATGATGCTTATTCAAGCCGTGATTTACTCAAAACAGGTCTTGAAGATTTGACAGATAGAGATATTGACGAAGTATTTCTTAGCTCTGATGCTGTTAAAGCACTTGATATAATGGGTAAGGGAAACTTAGAAGCAGCGTTCCCGATGATGATAGACGGGTTTGAAGATTTTATCGAAGAAGTTGCCAAAATACATTTGTCAGAATCAAACAAAGCAGCTCTTATAGAAAGAATAAACCCAACAAATAGCCCTAGATACCGGGCTTTGGGTGCAGAAATTGTTGGTCTTAAAAAACAACTTAATATGGCTGTTGGTACGGAAAATCTTGCCAGAATACAAGAACTTCAAGCTCAAAAACTTGATGTTGATAACAAAATTAAAGAATTGAATAATAGAATTAAAACTATGGATTCAAATGATCCACAGCTTCCGGAACTTAAAAAACAATTAAAAGATCTGCAAAAACAATCAAAAACACTTGGTTCTCAAGCTCAATCAATTTATTTCCAAAATGAAAATGTTGATTTAATTAAAGAACTTATGAAACAAATAAGTACAAAACAAAAAGAAATGCAGAATTTAGCAAAATCGGCATCAGTTCTTGAACCTCAAGATGTCATTACAAAAGTTCGTGTTATAGCCGCACTGGCAGCAGACGGTCATATTACTGATGCGGAAATAAGAGGTTTTATTGATATGATACAAGCTCCTTCTGCCGAAAATGAAGCCAGATGGAACGAAGCTGTTAACAGAAAAATTTATGAAAAACTTGGTGTTGAATATGACGAAGTTCTTTCTCAAAAATTAGACCTTGTACATTGCAAATATTTGTCACAGATGTTTGTATCTTCTACCGATTTCTTCCACTATATGAAAAAACTGGTAACAATTGTTAAAGAAAATCCTGACAAATCTGTTGAAGAAATCTTCGATTCTCTACCTCAAAATATGAAGACAAGAGAAGAATTTGCAAAACTGGGCATTGACTACGAAAGATGGACAAAAGTTGACAGGGATTCTTTCACATCGGTTGAACTTCAATTGGATGCTGAAACTGCCAGACAAGCTGCAATTTCCAACCTTGAAGAAGATTTGAACTCTGATCTTTTCCAACGTCTTCCTCAAGAAATCCGAGAAGGAATTATGAAACGTTTGAGTGCTATTGGTGTTACATTTGAACGCTCTCAACAAGAACACTGGGTTGGAGACGGTTTTGATGCAGGAACAACAGAATATTATAGATTATTCAAAGATGGTCAACCTATTAAATTCTCCGATATGGAAAAAATTGTCTCTGAAATTAAAAAAGAAATTAACTCTAATGAATTTTGGACAACAGGTCAATCTGATTTGGCTCTCGAAGAAGCCCGCGGAACGTTGTATACCCACCTTGTTAAACAACGTACGGCAGAAGTTGATAATGCCGCATCTTTAAAAGACGGTGAAGTGGCTCGAATTGAAGTTCACAAAACCGATATGTATGATGTTAAGAAAGCTTTGGGACTTGGTAATGACGGTCAATGCTGTACTGCTCTCGGTCGTGACTTCAATGAATATTCCGCACCTACATATATTATGAATAAATGTATAGGAGCGATAGAACTTACTGATAACGGTTCATTCATTGGTAATACTATGATTTACATCGCTTATGTTGATGGAGAACCGGCACTTGTTCTTGATAATATTGAACTCAAAACTAAATATCACAACAATGATGCAATACGTGATGCATTTGTAGAATATGCTAAAAAATTATGTGTAGAAATCGGACAACCTGATTTGCCGATTTATGCCGGACCGAACAGACACAAACTAAATATGTCAATTTATCCGAAAGAAGAACATTCAATGCAAGTTGTTGGTTCAACCGGAAGCGATAGAGTTTATCTTGATTATGATGCATCTGGTCATGTTATCAATGGAACAGAAACCGCAAGGATTAACATGTATAGATTAAGATAAACTGGATTTAAATAGAAAAATAGTATAATATAGAAACGAGGTTTTATGAATAAAATTGGATTTAATAAAATTGGTAATTTAAAATTAAATAAAGGAGTAAGCGAAATTAATTCTATGAACGTAAAAGAGTTATTGGAAAATATTACCAGAAAAATATCTTTGCGTGCTGAACGCGAAGTGCCGGAATACGGTGAATTTAAAGCAGTGGAAGAAAGTATAGTAAATACTGATAAAACACTAGAAGCTACTGATTTGAGATTAAAAATAGTTAAAGCTCCAAAAGGTGCTGAAAACCACGAAATCCTGCGTGATGTTTATTTAATAGTTTCAAATCGTCCTACCGGTTATGAAGCTCAAAGAATCGTTGCCTTTGGAACAAAAGATGAAATTCTAAAAAAACTTGCATCAGGCGAATTTTTATCAGACGCAGCAAAGTCTGTAGCTGAACTTGCTGAAAAATTAAAGGGACTTTAATTCTACCCCATAGGAGGTGGCTGAATGTAAAGAGGCTTGAGTTCTTGCCATTTGCATTCATTCGCTTTTAGTTTTTCATAAGCAAGCTGTGCAAGTATCTCGCCTAAATTGTAATTGCCTTGTTGGTAAGAAGTACCTACAAGACGTGTTTGTAGTTTGTCGTCTGTAATCAGGCAAAATTCACCTGTTTGCAAGATTTGTTCAACTTCTTCGAGTTGTACTGCTCCTTTTATTTCTCTGTTTGTGTAAAAATAAGCTGCATTTTTTCTTGCATCCAGTGCTACTGCAACATTTTGATCTTTAGGTGCTATATGAGAAAGAATCTCAAGAGAAGATACTCCTACAGCTTTTATATTAAGTTGTTGTGCCATAACCCTTGCAACTGTAGTACAAGCTCTTATACCTGTAAAACTACCAGGACCAATATCTGTTCCGATAGCATCTAAATCCTGTGGAGAAAGATTATTTTTCTTTAAAACTTCCTTAATTGTAGAAATTAAAAATGCCGAATGATATTTGTTGTCTTTATTTGTGACAATTTTAGATGTTAAAATTTTATTATCTTGTGCGAGTGCTATGTACATTTTATCAAGACATGTATCGAATACTAGTATTTTCACTATTTTAATCCTTTTATAATACTGTCACAATCCTGCCCAAAACTTTCAAAAAAATATTTTCTATAATCGTTATCATCGTATGTTACGTTGATTTCAATGTGATCAAATGGAATTTCACCTTTTGAAAATTCTGCCCATTCTACAAACGTAATTTGTCGTCCTTCTGAATATTCCCTGAGTTCATCAAGAATTGTTTTTACACCTTCATTTTCAAGACGATATAAATCAAAATGATAAATTGGAATTTTTGCACTGTGGTATTCATTCAAAATTACAAAACTGGGACTTGTAACTTTTTCCGTCACACCTATAGCTTGTGCAACAAGCCTTGTGAATGCAGTTTTGCCTGCTCCTATTTCTCCGTAAAGATTAATAAAACAACCATTATCTTTTATAAGATTTGCAAATTGCTCTGCAAGTGCTTTTGTCTCATCTATAGTTTTGCATAATTTTTCAAATTTAGTCATTATTTATTACAACCTTGTTTCTTCCGGTATTCTTTGCTTGATAAAGAGCTTTATCAGCTTTTCTCATAAGATCTTCATCACTATCGCACTCTTTAATTTCGTATATTCCAAGACTGATAGTGATTTTTAAAGATTTCGTATCAGTTTCCGGATTAATTTTTGAAATATCAATTATTTTATCTTCTACAGTTTGTCTCAAACGCTCAGCGACCATTTCAGCTTCAGTAATTTTGGTAAATGGTAAAAGAATGGAAAACTCCTCACCTCCATAGCGTCCGGCAATATCGTATTCACGAAGTTGAGAACGAATAACTTTTGCAATAGTTTTTAAAACCAAATCACCGGCAGCGTGTCCGTATGTATCATTTACGCTTTTAAAATAATCAATATCTGTCATGATTCCGCAAAGTGGTGCGTGTTGACGTTTTGCGTTTGCTACTTCTTGCTTAATACGTTCTTCTAGCTGGTGCCTGTTGTAAAAACCTGTTAAAGCATCCAGCGTTGCGTGTTTTAGAATTTCTGCGTAAACATTTGCTCTGTTAATGGTCGTTGCTATTTGAACAGATAATTGCTCAAGATAATCTCGATCTTTTAATGTAATTTCTCCGGCAGTACTTTTTGCAACGAGAACACCTACATTTTTTGACTCACTAACAAGAGGTAATGCATACATTTTTTCATCTTCAGAAAGTTCAGATTGATGTATGTTGTTAACTACTTTCAAAATTTTATCATCACGGCATAATGCCGGCCAAGAAAGTTCACAAGTACCGGTATTTTCATTGCGTAAAAATATATAAATTAAATAATCTGCAAAAAATTTGTCTAACATTTCTCCAATAATCGGAATTATGTAATGAAGTTCGTATTGAGTCTCAATTATTTTTGCAATGTTTTTCATTGTATCATGAAAATCAATATTCTTTTGCATTTTTTCACTTAGCATAATATTTTGAAGCTTTAGTGAAATAAAAGCTGAACATACTTTTAAAAATGAATCTAAATCCTCAGATATGCTATCAAATACAAGATAACCAATACATTTTTTATGCTTGTATAGCGGGAATTTTGGTCTGTTGTTATCGTTGAAATGCTTTTCATCAGTAATAATTTCAAAATTATTTGAAGTGAAATTTTCGTTAAAAAAGACTTCAAGTGAACCATACAGTGATTTTTCACTATAACTTTCGTTCAGAAGTTTTGCAAGCTTTTCTATTCTCTCCAACAATATTAAACCTCAATTTTTGCAGCTAAATCATCAGAAATATCAAAATTAGCATAAACATTTTGAACATCATCCAATTCTTCAAGTCTTTCTACCAAACGAAGAACAGATGTTGCAATTTTTTCATCCGAAATTTCAATAGTATTTTTTGGTATTCTTGTAAACTCTGCTGTAGTACTTTTGAAACCTTCTTTTTCGAGACCTTCAACTACAGATTGGAAATTTTCAATAGAAGTGATTACTCTGGAACCTTCGTCATCGTTCTCAACATCTTCTGCATCGAGGTTTATAGCTGCTTCAAATAAGCTATCGAAATCAACGTCAGAAGGAAATTCAATAGTTCCTTTTTTGTCAAACATATAACTAACACAATTTGTTTCGCCAAGATTGCCGCCAAATTTTGTGAATATACTTCTAACATCTCCGGCTGTACGGTTTCTATTGTCTGTCATAGCTTCTACAACAACAGCAACACCACCTGCTGCGTATCCTTCGTAAGTGATTTCTTCATAATTATCAGCCGCTCCTGCTCCGGCACCTTTGTCAATAGCACGTTTGATATTGTCATTAGGTAACCCAGCTGCTTTAGCTTTTTCAATGGCTGTTCTAAGCCTAAAATTACCGGCAGGATCAGGACCTCCAAGTCTTGCTGCTACAATTAGTTCTCTTGAATATTTCTGAAATACAACAGCTTTTTGTGAATCTGTTTTTGCTTTTTTATTTTTGATGTTTGCCCATTTTGAATGTCCTGACATACTTATTCGTCCCCTTTTTAATTTTTCATACTATATGTGCCTTGATAATACCAAAAATACATTAGTTTTTCAACCTTATAGATATATGAATAATTGTAAAAATAAAAAAAATAATATCAAATTTTATATTTACCGGGTTTATAATTTTTTGTAAGGAGATCCTATTATGAGTTCAGAGTCAAACAAATCTTATATTCTTCCTGCCGCATTGGGCGGAGGGTTCGGTGGTGCCGTTTACGGTTTTTTCAATCCGTCTGACGATGCAATAAAAAAGATTATGGATAAGAAACCAACATTGACGGATGCTTTGGAAGAATACGCAAAATCGTTTGACCTTGAAGAAGCAAAGAAGGCTCTGGAAAGTAAAAATTTAACTCAGGATGAATTTAACTCTTTAGAAGAAATTTTTTCTAATCATCAAGATTGGATTGCAAAGGAAAAAGTTGTTAATGAAATTCTGGATACCCCTTTTAATGAAAGAGAAAAATCTTTCAAAGATGCTGTTAAAGAAGCTAACAAAGCCAGAAGTAAATTATACAAATCAATTTCCAAGTTCAAAAAAATTCCTCAAGAAACGATGGAAAAATTGATTGAACTTAAGATTGTTAATATGGAAGTTATGGAAAAAGCTTATAAGGCAATGATTGATAAAGCGTTTTTCATGTTTAAAGAGTTGTCAAAAGGTGCGATGAAAGGAATTGGTTTTGGCATCGCACTAGGAACTGCTTTTGGTGGGTTTTTAAACTATATTGCTCGTAAAAATTAATGCACGCAAATTTTCTTAAATTCGCAATATTTGCAATCAGAAGATGTTGGATAGATTTTATCATTTTCTATTTTTTCGCATGCAGAAATTATTTTTTGTACGTATTCAGCACGTAAATCGCTATT
Organism: bacterium; assembly: GCA_017471365.1. Lineage (GTDB taxonomy): Bacteria > Cyanobacteriota > Vampirovibrionia > Gastranaerophilales > Gastranaerophilaceae > Zag111. The sequence goes on along the minus strand of JAFUUC010000070.1, from coordinate 8,784 downwards.
GAATTTTATGACAAAATTTTTATTTTCTTTCAAATTTATATAGACAAATGAAAGCGAATTGTAATTTTCCAAATATTGGTCAAGACATAAAAGATATATCATTGTCTGAAAATCAAACTCCGGATTTTGTGGTATGCTTCCTGTTTTGTAATCCAGGATATAATAATTGTTATTTTCGTAAACAACAGCATCCAATCTGCCGTTAACCCAATAATTTCCAACACGACAAGTCAGTGAAAATTCGGATTTATAACAATCTTTCAGGTAATATTCATTTTGTTTTAGTCGTTGCCAAGTTTTGATTTCATCTGAATTCAGATTTTGTTCCAGTTTATCAATATTTACTCCTTGAAGGTAATAATTCGCAAGAGCATGGATCTTCTTACCCTTTTCAAAAGGGGTGGTTGCTTTTGGCACATTTAGTCCTTCAATGTATTGAAAATAAAACTTTCTAGGACAAGTTTGGTAGGTTTTTAACATATTTGGAGAAAAATTATTCTGCATACACCCCTCCCAATAGTTCATCAAATATTATATTAGGTTCGCTATCTAAAGGTCTGCCGTAACTTTTTACTTTTTTACTTGTTGATATACAGAGTTTATTTTTTGTTCTTGTTATTGCAACATATAGGAGTCTCATATTTTCTTCTAAAATTTCCTGTTTGAGTTCATATTCTGTTTTTTTGCGATAACGCGGGTTCAAGGATTTTACAAGTTCAGCAAAATCTGCTGATTTTAAATTTACTGATGCAACGGTTAGTGGTAAATTTTTTTCAGAAAGTTGTGGAATAAATACCAGATTAAACTCATCCCCTTTAGATTTGTGCATCGTCATAATTTGGATTTTTCCTTGCAGAGATTTTTTATTGTCGTCGTCTTCTTCCGAGAAAAATTTAAATCCGCTCAAATTCGGTCTTTTTGCTAGTTCTCCGAGTCTTGCAACTGCATATTCTAAGGAACTGTCTTTAATGCAAATTCTTTTTACTAAGGTAGATATAAGATAAATATTTGATTTTTCTATTTCTGAGTTAAATAAATTTAAGGTTTCGGAAATTTTTATTACGAGTTCATGCACACTAAGAGTGCATAGCGTAACCCAATAATTCAAATCCCAATAAAATTGTTCAAGGCTCAAATGATTTAAATCATCTGCATTTGAACGTATAAAAGGTTCTTCTAGCGTACGAATTTCTTCTCCCAGTCCACGCTTATATATTCCAAGATTAGCAAGTGTTTCATAATTTTTTGCAAGAACTGCATTATCAAATGGTTTCAAAATTGATTCCATAACTGCAAAAATTGCTCTGAATACATCTTTTTGTTCAAGACACTGACTACGCGTAATTACTCTAAATCCACTCTGTTCAATCAAGTTTTGCCACTCAGAAACCTGAAAATTGTAACGCAGTAAAATTCCGACAGTGTAATCCGGATGTTTTGCCAAAGTGTTTTTTATAGTTTTTAGTACGTAGTTTTTTTCATCAAAATCAGTCTCAAAAATTTTTGATTCAAGTGCATTTTGTTCTTGTGGATTTTTACCTTCAACCGGCTGCATGTACATTTCAAAAAATGAATTTTTGCTATCTTCATTTAAAATACCAAATTTTACAAGTCCATTTGCAAGGTTCCAAACATCTTTAGTACAACGCTGGGAGCAATTCATGCTAACGTTGTTATTTTCAGTTATGAACCTCCTGAATCCTTCCACATCTGCATTTGAAAAAGTTGTTGTGATTGATTGATTAACATCTCCACAGCGAATAATATTTTTATGCTTACCAGATAAAAGTTGGATCAATTCCTGTTGAATGCCAGATGAATCCTGTGCTTCATCCTCAATAATGTACTCACAAATTTCTTGGTAATGAGCTAAAACGTCGGGATTCTCTTTTAAAATTTTTACAGACCCCGTAAGCATATCGTCGTAATCAATAAGATTAAATTCTTTCAGATTTTCCTGATAAAGTGAATAAAATTCTTTGAATTGAACAAGCTTTGCGTCATTTATCGTTTGCGGGAATCTGCCTTCCCCCATTTTGAAAATCGAAACTGCACGATCAAATTCTTCAGCCATTTTTGATTTAAGTTTTAACTTTGCGGAAATTTCTCTCAAAATTCTCCCGCGTTGAGAATCGTCGCAAATTTCAAAATCTCCGTTAAGACCAATTTTTTCATAATTCCCATTTTCTTTTAAAATTCTCAATGCAAGTCCATGAATTGTACTAATATTTGGAAGTTTTGAGTTGTTATGACGGATATTTTTTATTCGTTCTCTGAAATTTCTGGCTGCGGAATCCATATATGTCAAAACAAAAATATGTTCGGGATTTATTCCTTTATCAAGTAAACGAATAATTAAAGCTAGTAGAATGGTCGTTTTGCCAGCTCCGGGTACGGCAGAAATTCCCATATATCCGTGATTATACTCAAGAACCGGTTTTTGGTCCGGACGAGGAATGATCTTGAAACTTTCATTTTTATCATCTTTTGAAGTTTCTTGTTTTACAGTCAATATAAAATCTTCTAAAGCTCCGTAATTCTCTACTCCGTTAGAGTCAAACAAGCTGGAATAACAGTAAATATGCTCTTTTGCACAAAGTGTTAATTTCCTCAAAACACGTGCATTCTTTTCTTTTGATAGTTCTACATTATCTTCTATAGTATATTCATTCTTTTCCCAGTCCTTTTGAAACACCCAGGCATTATACAAAGGACCTGTGTCGGATTTTATCCATTCAGAACTCGAAATGTCAAGCCAGATTTGATATTTCGTTTGTATATGATTGTCTATAATTTTTTGCGGAGTAGATATAATTATATCGTTTGAATTTATTCCCAAAATAGAATAAGGATTTTCTGCTATGATAGAATTTTCTATTTGAACTATTATATCAGATTTTAGATCTTCAAAATTGGGGAAAATACTTTCAAAATCCTGAACTTGTTTTAGGAAAAAATTGAATTTATTAATTTCATTTTTATCATATTTATAGAAATCAAATAAGTTTTCGTATATCTCAAGAATCTGGTCAGAAACCTTTTTGCCGGAAAGACTTTTGACAAGTTTTAAAAATTTGTTGTATTTCTCCGAATATTCCTGATCTTCAAATTCATAATTAATAAACTCTTTTGTCTTTTCAAAATTATCAAGAATGTCTTTGCAATATTTAATTGGAATATGCAAAAATTCCGTCAAAATCCCGCGTAAATTAAACTCACTCAAGGTGTTCTTTAAATCAGTATCGAGCTTCAAAATTGTAATTGCAGCTAAAACGAGTTTGTTTTGAATTAATTTTTCACTTCCTGTCAAAAACAAAAGATTAACTTCTCGCCCAAAGTTTTCTCTCAAAGTGAATTTTAAAATATCATCGGTAACAGGCGTCACTATTGAAATTTCGCAAGGTTGAATTCCTTTGGAAATCAATGTTTTAATGTTTTTTATTGCATTTTCGATAATTTCAGAACGTTTCGAAAGAGCCTCGTATGAAAAATTTTCTAAAACATTATTTTCATCTTTGTATATATTATTGAAAATATTTTGAGCATCTGATTTTAAAATTGAAGTTTCGTCAAGTTTAATTATTTGGCTTGAAAAAATGCTCTTTAAGCGTTGAAAATTGTTTTTATTTGCACTCAGATATCCGCAGCGACTTGAACCAAGCGGATCAATTGCGATATAAAAATCTGTTAATTGCTTTGACAAAAATTCTACAAAATCGATACAAATAGGAGTGCATTCATCTGCATCATCAATAAATAAGTACTTGATATCCTTAAAATAATCAGTGTTATGGTAAATAAAATTAAAAAGTAAACACTGTCTGATATAATCGAAATCTCTCAATTCTAAAGTTTTTTTTAAGAATTTTTTTATTGTAACAGACGCCTCATCTGCAAAACTTTCTTTTAAAATTTTAGCTCTTTCATCTACATCCGCCTGCGATAAATTATTTTGAACAATTAATGAATATCTTCTAAAAATTTGATGTAAAAGTGACATTCGAGAATTGTAACCTTTAAATTTAACATCTTTTAAAATTTCTTTTAAAATAAATTGAGAAACTTCTAAACCCGCTAAATTAGGTAAAATTGCAGGATTATCAAAATTGTTGTGGTCTTCTAAAAATCCCCAATTGTCTGAAACAGTATTGTATACAAGTGAAAAAAATGAATGTATTTTTGGTTTCTCCAGGCAATTGATTGTTAATTTTTCATAAACTTTGTTTATAAAACTTTCTTTTAAATTTGAATTTTGTACCAGCACTAGTATTTCAGATGAAGATACTCCATTATTCAATAATTCGGTATATTTATCAATTAAAAAATTGGTCTTTTCGCTTGCTAAACTACCCTCTAAAAACAAAATCAATACTCCTCATAATGTATTTTATCACAAAATAATCTCTAAAAACTACATTTTTAAAATGATTGTCAAAATTTGAAAAATAAACTACTATAAAGATACCGAAAGAGTGTAGGACAAACAATTATTAGCTAGGAAGGAGAAAATTATGGCAAAAGTTAATTTAACACTAGAGGAAAAAATCGGTTTTTCAGCAGGAGAGATTTACAATTATTTAAATGAACACGGTGTAACTTCATTTTCTAAAATTAAAAAAGATTTAGATTTGAAGGGTAACTTTGCTGAGCTAGGTCTTGGCTGGTTGGCAAGAGAAAGCAAAGTTGACATTGAGCAAAAAGGACCAAGCGTAAAAGTTAGCTTACGATAGGTATTTATATAATTAAGAAATAATTAAAAAATCTAAAAAGTCTCCTAATTTGTATTATTATAAAACTAGGAGACTTTTTATGAAGTATAAAGATTATTATGAAATATTAGGTATAAAACGTTCGGCATCAGAGGCTGAAATTAAATCGGCATACAGAAAATTGGCAAGGAAATTCCACCCTGATGTTAATAAGACAAAAGAAGCCGAGGAAAAATTCAAAGAGATTAATGAAGCCTATGAAGTTCTTGGTGATAGTCAAAAACGGCAGAGGTATGACAGTTTAGGAGCAAACTGGCAAGGTGGAGCTGATTATACTCCTCCTCCGGGGTTTGAAAATTTTGGATTTCAAGGTGGTCAAGGTTACCAGCAATTTAGCTTTGGTGGCGGCGACATGGGTGGATTTTCTGAATTTTTCAGTTCTTTATTCGGTGATATGATGGGTGGAGCATCACGCACACGTGGTGGAGCCGGAGGTTTCTCAGGTTTTGATTTTGGTAATGCCGGTCAATCGGGATATCAAACTCATCGAAGAACTTCCGCAAAACCTCCACAAACAGAAGATCTTGATGTTACTAAAAACCTAACCGTAACAGCTAAGGATTTATTTTCAACTGAACCAATAAATGTTAAATTTAACGATATTACTAAATGTTCTCAGTGTCCTCCGGGCGGCGGCTTTTGCCCGCATTGTGGCGGAACAGGAGTTGTTAACGATACGAAATCTATTAAGGTAAAACTCCCAAAAGAAATAAAAGAAGGGCAAAAAATTCGTCTCAAAGGCGAGGGTAAAACGAATGCCTACGGGCAAAAAGGTGATTTGTACCTTGTTATCATACCAAAAGACAGTGAGTATGAAATCTCCGGTTGTGATTTGACAAAGGATATTGAAATTACTCCACCAGAAGCAGTGCTTGGCTGCAAAAAAGATATTCAAACTCTGCACGGAAACATTGGAATAAAGATCCCCGAAATGACTTCCACTGGCAAAATGTTGAGATTGAAAGATCTTGGTCTACCTAAAAAATCCGGTGGTTATGGAAATTTAAACGCGAGAATAAAAATAGTTCTTCCGGAAAAATTGTCAAAAGAACAAATTGAACTTTATAAAAAATTGATGAAGTAATAAAATTAGTTAATTCAATACAAAATAACCTATATTAAGGTATGTTGCAAAAATTATCCAGATTAAATAAGGAATCAAAAGTATTCCTGCAATTTTTGATATTGAATAAAATTTTCTTATTGTTAAAATTACAAAAATGTCCAGTACTATTATTATTGCAAGTGCAAAGCCAATGTTTCTGGCTCCAAAAAATATTGGACTCCATAAAAAATTCAAACATAATTGGATAATAAAATATAAATACCCAAGTAGTTTATTTTCTCCATATGAAAAAATATAGGTAGCCAAAGAACCAAACATCAAAAGGTATAAAATACTCCATACGGGAGCAAATATCCAATCTGGTGGAGCCAAGAAAGGTCTTGTTAATGAATTGTACCATTCAGAATTAAACATACATCTATAATGATTTATAAATCGGACAAAAACTACATTCTTTCAGGCTATTTTTTTATTAAATCTTTAATTACTTCTCCTGCGATAATCATTCCTACAACTGGGGGTACAAAAGCGTTGCTTCCCGGAATTTGGTGCTTAACAGTGCATTTTCTCGTTCCTGGCGGACATACACAGTGGGTGCGGCAGCTTATTGACATATCTTCTTCCGGAGTAATAGGTGGTTCTTTTGAATATACAACTTTTACTCCAGTAATTTTGCGTTTACGCAATTCCACTCTCATGACACGAGCTAGCGGGCAGACAGAGGTTTCAGAAATATCTGCAACTTCAAACCTTGTCGGATCCATTTTATTTCCCGCCCCCATTGCACAAATTATCGGAACATTGTATTTTTTAGCATTTTCAATCAGAGATAGTTTTCCAACAACAGTGTCAATGGCATCAACGATGTAGTCGTAATGGCTAAAATCAAACTTATCCGCCGTTTGTGGAGTGTAAAATGTCTGATAAGTGTTAACTATTGCATCAGGATTTATATCTAAAATTCTTTCTTTTGCTATATCTACTTTGTACTTCCCAATAGTTTTTCTGGTTGCATAGATTTGTCGATTTATATTTGTCAAGCAAACTTTATCATCATCTATAAGATCTATTGCCCCTAAACCACTTCTAACAAGTGCTTCTACAGTGTAGCCGCCCACTCCGCCTATTCCAAATACTGCAACACGGGAGTTTTTAAGCTTTTCTATTCCATCTTTTCCTAGTAGTAATTGTGTTCTTGAAAATTGATTGAGCATCTTAATTAAATTATATAACATAAACATAAAAATCCGACTTCAAAACTTGCATGTAGAAGTCGGATGTTAGACTATAGTTTTAAGTTTTGTTGGTTTAATACCACCACAAAGGATGATAGCCGTGATAAGAATTTAAATACCTGTCTGTGCAAACAAAAGCGTATGATTCATATGCTCGAGATCCTGGCTGGTTTATATCCATCCACTGCTTACCAATATTTTTACTTGATACAACAGCTCTTTTGCCAGCATCATAAGCTGTGTAAGATATCGTTTTTGCGAAGTTAGTTTTACAGTCAATATAAGATTCTGTTCTAATACTGTAAATATTGCGTCCGTTAATTGTTTCTAATGGAACATTATTTTTGGCTAGGTATTCAGTAGTCATGGTATAAGTTCCATAACTTGAAGATGGCTTTATACTGTGTGAATCAATGTAATGTCCATCCCCAATAAGCACCCAGTTAACTGCAAACGCAGGAATTGCAGTTATCGACAGTACTCCAGCAGTAAATAATACCTTACTTAAAAAGCTTTTTCTTTTCATTGTCTCTCCTTTCATTCTTAATCGACTAAACTCTACATTACACACAAAGTATAATAGATTAAATATTATATGTCAATATATTTAATCTATATAAATAAGTATTTAGTATATTTGTTTTCGCAAAAATCTAAAAATATAATTTAAAAGTTGTCGATTATGAAAACTGAAATAAACAAAAAACTTGGAAAGCGTATACAGTACCTTCGTCAGCAGAGGGGTTTGAGTCAAGAAAAATTGGCTGAATCTATTGATATTGCTACAACTTCTTTAAGTTATGTTGAAACTGGACGTGGATTTATGACACTAGCAACACTTGAAAAACTTGCAAGAGTTTTGAAAGTTGAGTTGTATGAGATATTCCGCTTCAATAGTGTTGAAACTAATGAAGAGATGTTTGATTATATTCTAAAAAAGGTTGATTTGTTAAAATATGATGACGAAAAATTAGAAAGAATGTACAACTTGGTAAAGGTATTATTATAAGTTTTTAAAAAAATCCTAAACCCGGCGATGTAAATAATGATATAATCACAATTGTGCACAGTAATATATTCGATAAAAATATTCGTTTTTCACCTGTAACCCAAATAGAGTACATTTTAAAAGAAAATTATACAGGAAATTTGGTAAAAAGATTAGAAAATCTTTTTGATGGTATAGATGGGGTAGTACATTCAAATGTTACAATGACTGATATGCATCAGCTTCTCTTTTGTGAAAAATGCAAAATAGAAGTGAATATTAAAATTAAAGTATCAAAAACTTTTAATCATACTGAAGAGCTGGAAAATATAATAAAAAATATTTTATTTGGTCTTGATTTAGATATGCATGAAGAAAATATAAAAATAGAACTCTCCCAAAATAATAACAACTGGTTATGTAGCCTGTAGGTTAGGCATACATGCCCAACCATAATTTTTGAGTGCAATTATTGGGACAATAAGTGCAAATGTGCGGACATTTTTGTTACCAAAACTGGACATTTCGAACATTTTGAATCAACCTATTTCCGACCTTTAAAAATCGGCAAAACTGGATTTTTCGGGCTTTTGCCCTCGCAATGTGCATAAAAACTTCCGACCAAATGTCCTGTTAGAAGGTATCGCTCAAACTCGAAAATCGAGCTTCTCGTTCTATCTTCAGGCTAATAAAAAGAAGCCCTTTTCAGGACTTCTCTTTATTAGC
>JAFUUC010000069.1 GCA_017471365.1 bacterium | reverse complement strand
TGAGGGTTCAAGATTAGGAGATGTAGATTTATCTACAAGAACAACTGATGAACCGACGTTACGTCCTACTGAAGGTGAAGTAAGACCTGTCGAAGGTGAAGTACGTCCGGACGAAGGGGATGTTAGAGCTGAGCAAGGTGAGGTTGCATCAACAAGACCTGATGCTGAGAATAGAGGCGATACCAGACCAAGCGGACATGCCGGAGATGAAGCAAGAATTTCTTCTTCAAATGATTCCAGATTTGATGAATTTAATTTCACAAGAGAAGATATAAGTTTTGTAAAAGATGAAAATCTTGACGCCGTAGTTGAACTTTTGCACTGGGCTAAAGAAAATGATTATATTGAAATTTATGATAAAAGTGAACTTATCATTTATGAAACATTTTTAAATGGAGTTAACAGCGGTAATTTAGAAAATATAAAAACAATTTTAAGCTATTCCGGTAAAGATTTTGATTATGCATTAATAAGTTTTTGTAGTTACCCGCACAATATATCAGATCCTGATTATGTAAAATTCCTCAAAAATATTTTGGATGTGCCGGAAAATGCATCTATTATTGAAAATAGTAATCTTTATACGTATTTAAATGATCAATTAGAAAATATTGCATCACACAAAAACGGATTTAAAATTGCAAATGATATTCTACAAAGAAATCCTAAAAAATTACTTTATGCTTTAGATTTTATTAAGGATCGATTAGCTGAATCAGAGCGACAACTTAGAGATTTGACAGAATGTGACCCTAACGTAATAAGCAATATAGAAAAATTTATAGAATTATTCCCTGATAAAGGTGTTGCACAGGATATTGTTAATAATTGTTTTACTAACCCTGAAATTAAAGCAAAATTACTTGAAAATCCTAAATTATTGAAAGATTTTTATATAGCAATAAGAGATGTTTATCGTAACAGCAATCAATCAGGAGAAGAAATTGATACCTATTCAATTTGCCAATTAATTGAAAAAATAGCGAAACCTTGTGATGGCAAATTAACAGAACTTCACCTACAAGCTTACAAACTAATGACCGGTAAAAAATATAATGTTACAGAAGCTCGAATGGGTTATATTTTCAGCTACTTAAATGATAAAAATTACCCACTATTTAAAAAACTCGTTGACATTGATAGAAGTAGAGAATTCCATGAAAATTTATACCTAGACACTATTTTAGACAATTGCAAAAGCGAAGATATTTGTAATATAGCTTTGTCAGTTATAGATCAGTTAATTAAAGAAAGAAAAACATACAATCTTCTGGGTGTATTAAATGATGTTGTATCGAATTGTCAAGAAAATTCATCGATATTAAAAGTTCTTCAAGAACATGGCTTTGATTTTGCCAATCAACATGAATTATTAGACGAAATAAATACTATTATAAATGGTGCCCATAGCACTTCTCCGGCATTAAATCCAAAGCAAATAGACTTTTTCTTTGAATTATACAAAATACATCCAAATCTTACGAATGAAGCCAGATTACATAAATTAATTTTGGAATTAGACCCTAAAAATTATGAAAAAGTTTTACAATATGCTAAAAAATTTCAAAAAGTTTACACAATACTAATTATAAAACTTGCCACAGATTTTCCGGAAAACGAATTATTAACGTTTTTTGCCAGTGATTCATATATGCACGAATTGAAACAAAATTCTGCGGGCAAGTATCAACAAGAAGTTATTGATATGTTTGATTTTGGTAAAGAATCTGACACAAGCTTTATGATTTCAATACTAAATTCAAATATGACAAAAGAAGACTTTTTGAACGCAGTGAAGAAAATGTCAAAATCTACTTTTAAACTGGCATATGATAGACCAAATCAATATTTAAGCGGTATCAAATTAGAATATTCAACTCCTGTTGATGGGAAATTACCAACTTTACCTGCTGATGAATTAGCAAGAGAAAGATCTGCTATTAAAGCATTTTTCAAAGAAAATTTTGTAACATTAGCAAGGATTTTAAAATACGTCGATACAGATACTGTCAGTCATATGATGGACAAAAGAACTGATTTATTTGAAAAACAAATAGAAGAATTAAATCAATTGACTGATGATAATTTCCAATTGTTATCAAGACTTTTGGGCTGTAAATCGGAACCTAGCGGTAAACCACTCTCGCCAAAAGAAAAAATTCAACTTTGCCAGGTTATGGAAATATACCAAAATGCAGGAATTGACATATCAGAATTATCAAAAGCGGCTAGTGAAGGTAAACTTGATTTAAATAGAGCAAAACAAGTCATTCAAGATAAAATATTAGAACGAGCAGGAGTAGATCCTAATGACAGATCACATATAAAAAATGACAAAAAATTCAATGAAGAATTTTCTTATTTAGCATTGGTAGATTTTTCAAAAGAAGCAGAAGAAGCTATTGAAAGAGAATTAGTACCACAATTTACTCAAAGAATTGAACAGTGGCGTAAAAGTGAACAAGCCAGACAAAAATATATTGATGAAATAAATGAACAAATTAATGATCCGTTATTTGCTCAGGCAATTACTCCTGAAGCAAGAACAAATATGGAAGAAATCATCGATATGATTAAAAATATCGAGAAATACTCCGATGAAGAAATTCTTAATAGAATGGTCGAATCTGTTCGTATGATAGTAACCCAGTTTACTAAAACTGAAGAGTTGTATACGGTCATAAGAGAATCCGTAAGAGGTGATTTCCATGAATTTATTACCGACGAATCAAACAAATATGGAAGAACAAATGCTCAAACCCGTCAAGCATTTGAACGTAACGGTTTGGATTATGAAAAATGGCTGAATCCGGAAATTGAAGACTTACAACTCGAAGTTGCCGGTAAAAAAATGTCTATCAGAATGTGGGAAAGAAACCCGCAAGAAGATCTATTTATGGGCAATAAAACAACCTGTTGTACAGCAATCGGTACAGGTCCCAATGCCGGTGCTACTCCAGTTTATCTGTTAAATACATCTTATAATGTTGTTGAATTGTTTGATGCTGACGGTAATGTCGTTGGTATGTCACGTGTATTTATGGGAATGGTAAATGGCAAGCCGGCATTAATGATGGATAATATCGAACTTAACAAAACTTTTGTTAAGGGTATGGGAAAAACTGGAAAGACAGCGATTAGAGATGCGTTCTTTGAATATATGAATCAATATGCTGCACAAGTTACCGGAGATCCTGAAGCTCAAGTTTATTTCTATGGAGGAGATGTCCATGTTCCTACTTCCGACTTAGAACATGTAGATGCCAAAACAGGATTCATAGGTGAGTTATCACAAGATAGAGTCTATGTTAATGCGGCTCAGTGCAGCTGGGTTGACCCGAAAAGATTGGAAGACATAGGCGAAATAGACTGGATTATTGTTCCAAGAAAAAAAGCTGAACCAAAACCGGATGCTGAAGTTAAAGAATCAGGTGTTACTGGTAAAAATTCAGACTACTCTTTAGATGATTCATTAAGAGATAAACCTGAAACAAAACCACCTGTGCAGGCACATCAAGAACCTTCCATAACTATTTATGGCGAAGATTTGGATAAAGTTTATAATTTGCATGTTGCCGAAGGTAGCAAATATACAATATCAGATATTCGACAATTTATAGCTGATAACGTAAAAACACAAGAACAATTAGATTTGTTTAAATTTTTAACACAATGGGAATGTAAAAATCCAACCGATGATGTTTATAGGATCATGTCGAAAGCAATTGAATCAGATGAAGTTTGTACGGCTTACCTTGCACTTGCTAAGCAATATCCGTATGCTCCGGATGCTAATATGGCTTTAAAGCTTGTATCTCTAGGAATGTCATTTGAACAAGCCCAAAAAATTGTTGATATTAAGCAACAAATTGTTAAAGAAGTTCGTCCTTTTGGAAATGATAACTATCCTAGAGATTATGACGCCTGGTGCCAAGACGTTATAGAAAAATATGCAAATTCTCCAGAACATATTGAGTGTCTTGAAACGTTACTTAAAGTTAAAGATATAAATTTTGAAAGCATTGAAACTTTTCTAAAAAATCCAGATATTAGCGGCTTAAACGAAATTGCGAAAAAATGTATTGAAAATGATATTCCAATGGACAAATATCTTGCGGATTTTGCCTCAAAAAGCGATAATCATAAAACGTTCCTAATGTTGATGTTAGATAACAAAGATTTTATTAAAACATTATCAGAAACGAACGAAAACACTTTTGCCGATGCTTTGTGGCTTTTCAGTGAATCGAACGGTAATTCTACAAATATGGGAAGATTTATGGTCGCTGTTCAATGTGTACAAGAATTTTATAATGGTGCAAATCGCCTTGAACTAGATCCTATGCCTAGTATAAGAAATCTTGTAGATAACATTGAAAATGTAGACATCTATAGGCTGAAACAATGGGTTGAACTTTGCAATGAATCTACAACAAAACAAGGAATAAGTGATACAAGATATAGCTGCAACGATTCACAAGCTTTTGAGTTAAATATCAAGAATTTTGAACTTGTTAAAGACTTGCCTGAATCTGTACAGAATTTAATTTTACTCATCTATAGAAATGAAGACACACACGCACTATTTGATGTAATAGATTTCGTCACAGATAAAGATTTAACAAGTTTGCTCATATTATCAAGGATTCAACAAAAAATTCCAATGAATCTTGGTTTATGTGAATATGTACTAAGGCACATAGATACAAGCATTGAAATTTCTGATGAAAGAATTAACCTGATTGCAAAAAAATATGAAGGATGTGATTTTGAAAATAATGATATATGTAAAAGGATATTAGTACATATGTTCAAAGCAACTGATGAACAATTCGCACAATATTCAAAATGGTTTGATTACGCCAAAATATTTACATCCCCAACTCTGGAATATGCAATGAATATACAAGATATTTTTTATACGGCAACCAATTTTATTAGAACAGGTATACCTACCTCCGAAAATGATTATCTTGTTCAATTTGAAACTCTAATGAATAACAAAGAAATTTTGGATGCTTTAAGAAATCATGAAATCCTTATAGATAGATTTGGTCTTATGAGGTATGAAGCACTACCGGAAAGTGAAATTTTAAGACCGGAAGATTGCGGCGATGATTTCACAAAACAACATGAATATAAATGGCAACAAAAATACCAGAGTACTCCCGAAGTATATGAAAATATGGAATTAAGCACAATTATGGAAGGGTTATTCACTCCGGAAACAAAAAATGATTATTCTTCGTTTATAATTACAGACGACGGCTCTACTGTTGTAGTAGACCCACGCAGGACTCTCCCTATTGATATACTAAATAAATATTCGAAAGCTGAAATTAATAGAGCATTTGATACCATCTCCGCAATGAAAACGCGTATGAAAAATTCACCTGAACTCTATTTTAATGGTGATACTCCTACAGAATACGTTAATTATTACGTAAATATATTCTTTGAAAAAAGTAAATCAGGTTTATTAAAACTCGCTCTAACCATGGATAAGGAAGCAATTGACCTGCTTATGAGAAAACGATTTGAAGATTTTGATGAATATTTAACAATAATTAATGATTTTTCTCCTATTCAAATTGAATTACTCCAAGATCTTTCTAAATGTTGTACTTTAGACGGAAAACCGCTGATGCCTACCCAAAAAGTTGACTTTATAGATTTGATTCAAGCATATCAAGACAACCATATGGATTTATCAAAAATCTATAATATGGCAAAATCCGGCAAAGTAGATATTGGTGAACTTCAAAAGGATTTGTTCTATAACATAATGAGAAATTCCGGTCTTAGTAAAGAAGAAATAGCCTCAATTCCTCCGGAAATTATGATGGGCTGGGATTTTAAATACATGCATCTTCTCTCAAAAGAAATTAATACCGAAGGCGATTTAGCATTTTCACATCTTTTGCATGCGGCAAATTTAGGTGATTTTGACAGTTTCATTCACAATGAGAATAATGTTTACGGTCAATCAAATGCCCGAACAAGAGAGATGTATAGTGAACTTGGTATGAATTATGAAAAATGGTTAAAACCGTCAAAAGAAAATGAAATTCATTTCCAATCAAAAGATGCAAATTTAGATCATCTCAGTAAGATTGCTTCAGATCTTACAGCGGACATTGAAACATTACGTTCGACTCCTGTTAAAGGGTATTTTGATAAATTATTCTCCAAATATATTAAAGACGGACAATTTGTTATTCCAACAGAAATTCTTTCTAACAAAACTAAGCTAAAGGAATTTACCGACAGTATTATATCACAGCTTGATGCAGTTTGGAAACGAGCAAAGAGTAACTTAGACAATCCTCAACGTGCAAATCAGGCAAGAGGAACATTGACGGTACTTGATCACTTAAGACAAAGAGTTGAAGATATAGCTCAAGTTAGGGATACAAAAACATCCAGATCTTACGATTTGACAATAAGAATGTGGGAAAGAAATCCGCAAAAAGATATTTTCCAAGGGAACTATTCAACTTGTTGTATTGGTATGGGAAGGGGTAATGGCAGTGCAATGCCTCACTATATAATGAACACTTCCTTTAATATGATAGAACTTGTCGATAATGCAACAGGGAAAACGCTAGGAAATGCTCTTTGTTATTTTGTAAAAGGAGCAGACGGAAAACCTATGTTTATTATAGATAATATCGAAATTGCAAATTCATCCACTCCATCAATTGAAGTTGGTATTCAAATTCGTGATGCCATAACTCAATATGCTTCCAATGTTGCAAAAGAAGTTACCGGAAGTGATGATGTACCTATATATATGAGTGCTTGTTATAATGATGTTCCAATAACCGATCTGCAAGCTCATTCAGAAACAGTAAGCTTCTGGGGAGAAATGGATTGCGATGAGATATATTTTGATTTATTTGGGCAAGAAGGATGTTGGATTGATAGAAGCGATTTGACAAGTGAAGTTCATTTGCTAAGGCTAAAGTAATATAGGCTTGCCAAATAATATCAAAACCTTATATTTCTGACCGTTTTTGCGGTAATTCTTGATTGAAAATATCCATTGCCAAAAATTGTTTACACGATTAGCTTTTAAAATAAATTTTCTATAATCTTTTTTAGTTAATAATTCCGAACATAATTTTTCGTATGTCTTAATCTGATCTTGCGGAATCCTTTCGTATCTTGCAGCCATCAATGAAATTTGCCAATTATCAAATTCCCAGCAAAGATCTCGTTCTAAGTTTTTATTTTTAATAATTTTTTGTACTAATTTTATATTATCGAAAATACAAAAATTATCGTTTGAGACAACTTCCACTGCTGAATTTTTACGCATTCTGTAGTTGTAAAAATATTTATCAGCAAAATATATTCTTTCTGCACTTAAAATCATATTTATCGAAAATACGTGATCTTCAGCAATTGTATTAGGTGCAAATTTTATATCGTATTTTTTAATAAAATCTAATTTAACAATGTAAGTCCATACGTGCATATCACATGTTGTTAAAAACTTTTTTCCCAAATCTTTCCAACAAAAATAGTTTTTCCCTTCCAGATTATAATTGCATTTTGCAAGCAATTTTTTTACAAAATCTACTTTTTTAAATTCACCTGTAGCCTCGTTGTAATCTGAAAAATTAAACTGTGCTACATCCGCGTTGTTATTTTTGCAAAAATTATACAGATATTCTAAGGATTCTTTTTCAACCCAATCATCAGGATCTACAAACATTACATATTCGCCATTTGCAACTTCTAAACCTTTATTTCTTGCAATTCCCTGTCCCTGATTTTCTTGATTAATTATTACAAAACGTTCATCTGTTGCAGCATAATGCTCTAAGATTTGAGCCGAATTATCGTCAGAACCGTCATTAATACATATTATTTCAATATCCTGCAATGACTGACCGACAATGCTGTCAAGACAATATTCAAGATATTCTTCCATATTATAAACAGGAATTATTATAGATATTTTCGTCATTATTTTTTATCTTTATGCAGATTAATATTAACATAAATTAAACATATTTTAAAAGTTTATTTTTTGTAAAAATTCATTAAAAAAAAATATTAAACTAGCAATAATTATTATTTAATAGTTTTATAGTAAACAGTAGGAGATTCTTTAAATGAATGGTATTCGCATATCACCCGTAGAAAATAGTGTAAATTTTGGTGAAAAAATTGTAAGTACACCAAATGATAAGAAGGGGAAAAATGGCATTTCCACTCCAGTAAAGGTTTTATCTGGTTTAGTTGGTCTTGCAGCTATTACTACAGGGGTTCTTATGGCTCGCCGTTCTATAAATTTAAAAAATGCACAAAAGCTAATAAGAGAAATGGCAGAGAAAGTTAATGCACTGCCTGCTCAAAAATCAGAAAATGCCGGTAGAACTGTAGAAGAAACAATAGCAAACATTTTGGGAAAAGATTCCAGGATAAGCCCTCATACTTATGATGTTTCACAAGAATACCACACAATGCATGTACTTCGTAATTATGGAGGTTACAGAGATGGTATTCTTACAAGGAATGGCGTCATAAGTACTGAAACTTTTATTGGTTCTGTGCCTGTATCAGAACAAGACATAATATGCGATGCCTCAGGTAATTTTGGCAGAAGAATTAAAAATAAAGTTGTATCATTTAATCTTCCAGATCCTGCACGACCGGAAGACACCAGTATGGTTTTAACTCTTATATCGCCAAATAGTCAATACACACCGGCACAAAAAGATTTACTAAAAATAATTGAAAATAAAGGTAAAATTGATGTGTCAATTTGGGATAAAATATTCAAATTTAAAAATGCTAATGATGAAAATGGAAGAATTATTCTGGAAAATGTCGGGAAATATGAGAATTTAGACTACGATTTAATTTTATCGGTAATCCAATCTTTAGCTAAAACTCTGTAATTTAAGCATATAAAAATCAAATCAAACAGATACGTGGTGAACTTTAGATTTTTTGATGAGGTTGGGCAAGTATGCTGTAAAAGGACACTCAGTTTGAGACAACCGGACAGACAGTTTGAGATTTTCGGCAACGTTCTTTTCAAAAATAAGAAAATAATGTCAAATTAGTCGGGGAAATTTCCCCGACTTTTTCGCTGATTAATTTTAATTAAAAAAGTGCCTGTAAAAGAGCAACCCAAATGCGAGTTTGTAGCAGACCAAGTGCGAATTTTTCCACACTTGAGCTTTTAGAATCTAAAAAATCTCTGCATTAGTACATCAATAAAAAATAACATTTTTTATAAATAGATATAGAAATTACTTGCCAAAATTTTCAAGATAAAGTTGTTGAATTTTAGTATCAGTTATATCAAATCCACGCATTATATCTTCAAATGTTAATTCAGGGAATACAGCACTAAACTTTGCAACAGCTTCCACTTTTAGTTCATCTATTTCATTTTCTGACAGACCATCTATATTGTAGAAAACATTATGCAATAGCGTTTCACCACGCAAAAATCTTACTTCAATAATTTGCTCGCCATCTTCTTCAAATCTATTATATTTTATATTGATTTTTATATCTGTCATGAATATTGTTTCCTTACTCATTTATACCATAAAAGTTAAGTAGATGTTAAATAAAAACGTGCCATCATAAAATGTGTAGACACGCTTATTTTGGAATTAAGAACAGCAATTATTTGACTATTTCATGCAAACTCTTAATATATCTGCTTTGGACAGGTCATAAATCCCTGTTTATTCGGAACGTCTTTATTAGTAAAACCAACCTTTATTTTATTACGACCGAACCGTTCCTCAATTCTATCGATTGCCTTACCAAGTCGTTCGCTTTTTTCTTTCTTAACCTGATCCTCAAAGAGATTAAGTTGTTCATTTGCAGTTATATTAAAATCGTCCAAAATAATTCCAACGCTCCTATAAAGAATACTTGCTGAATACATCATTCCTAAAAGTTCAAAGGCTGTTTTAGAAATGTTCAATTCAAAGTCAGTCGGGTTTTCGAGTTTAGCTTCCAAAAAACCACATTTGAAATCTTTTGTTTTTACAATAACCCCAATCGTATTGCATTTACACCCTGCCTGACGAAGTCTCCGGCATGCAGAGTGAATATGAACTTGCAGTTCATTCTTAATATAATCAAAGTCTGATGTAAATTCAGGAAACGACTGTGTGTCGCAGATAGATTTTGGAGGCGGCGGATTATTTACGATTGGAATTATAGAATGACCTAATAATTCATATTTTGTAGTTAAACCATTCTTGCCAAAGTTTCTCTTCATCCACTCGTCATCTTTGCTTACGAATTCGCTTGCAGTTCTTATACCGAACCTTTGAAGTCTTAAAGTTAATCTTCCACCAATTCCCCATACCTCTGATGCATCTACATCTTGCAGGTATTTTTTAGATTTTGATTTACCTAACAAAATAATCCTGTCTTTTGTTGTTTTAGCTCTATCAGATGCAAGTTTTGCAAGAGTTTTTGAACGGCTTATTCCAATACTAACCGGCATACCAACTTCATTCCAAATTCTGTCCTGAATGTATTTTGCCATCGTATAGTAATTTTTATTATAAACTTTGACCAGTCCAGTTACATCAACGAAAGCCTCGTCAATAGAATAAATCTCTACATTCGGACTTAAATCTTTTAGAATATACATTATTTGTTTTGATATTGCTAAATAATTGTGGTGGTTTGCGACCATATAAACACAATTCGGGTGTTCTTCTACAGCTTTAAATAAGGGATCGCCCATTTTAATCCCCATTGCTTTTGCCTCTTTGGAACGAGCAATAACACAACCTCTCTCGCTTGATACAACGCAGAGAGGTTTGCAGTTTAGTTCAGGATTTAACTTTCTCTCGCAACTACAAAAGAAACTGTCGCAGTCTATGAGAGCAATATATTTACTCATAAGAATATCTCACCGATTTTGTTCGCCAGTCGTAAATCTTTTTCAATAAAGAAACTTCTAATAAAAGTCCTCGTTTATATTTTCGGATGTGCCATTGAAGATAACCAAGAGCAGAGTCAATGCTTGCAGTTTTGAATTTAACAATTCGCTCACAGTTTTTCATTTGTATGAGTTGATAAAGGGCATCAACTTTTTGTCCTTGGGCATCAAACATATATTTCCTTTCTTGAGATAGTTGAATAGTTTGCATTAATTTTTCAATTGTTGTAAACTATTTTATAATAATAGTTTACAAATTTATTTTTTAATGTCAAGAGGAAGATTATGCCAAGATACTCAAACTCAAATAACACAGCCATTTCGCTTAAATATTGTTATGAGGAATTACTAAAATTAAATCCTAAAATGACAAAAACCGAGTTTGCAGTTCTTATCGGTGCAACAAGACAGAATATATGCCAAAGATTAAGCAGAGATAGTAAACTAAACAGAAAAGAACGCATACACTTAAAGGAACAACTTGAAGAAAGAGGAATATCAACAAAGTTTATCAGTTTTGCAGTTGTTAATGACTCAATCGTTCAAGTTCCTGTAAGAAGTAATGTTGAATTAAGTTGCGGCACAGGAACTAATGCCAATGCGGATTTTGTTTCGGATACAATCGGACTTGATATTAATTTTATAAGAAATTTTGGTGGGAATCCTAAAACAGTATCTGTTGTGTTTGCACGAGGTGATAGTATGGCAGATAAGATTGAATCCGGGGATGCTTTAATTGTTGATGAATCTAAAAACTACATAAACAACGGTAAAGTTTATGCCTTTGTTTATGATTCTGAATTATTTTGTAAACAATTAAAGAAAACAGCTGACGGCATAACAGCGATTTCATTCAATAAAGATTATAAACCATTTGAAATAGATAAAACAAAACAATTTGCAGTTGTTGGACAAGTTATAAGTGCAATGAAAAGGATATAAAAAAGCTGATAGCCGTTTGACTATCAGCTTTTTATTGGAATTAAGAATAGTAATTATTTTACTAATTCTTTGAATTTTTTGCCTGCTGAAAATGCAGGAACTTTTTTAGCGGCAATTTTAATTTCTTTGCCTGTTTGTGGGTTTCTTCCTGTACGAGCTGCTCTTTGTCTGCGTTCGAAAGTTCCGAAACCTACCAATGTAACTTTTTCACCTTTTTTAACTGTTTTTTCAATAGTTTCTAATGTTGCAGTTAAAACATCAGCGGCATCTTTTTTTGTAACCTTTGCTGATTTTGCAATTTCTGCTACTAATTCTTCTTTGTTCATAATGTCCCCTTTCTTAACTAAACATGTTTAATTATATTGATTTATCCAAAATATGCAATATATTAAGTCATTTAATCAGATAGCAAATTTGCAGTTGTAAAATTTTATTACAAGAGTAGCAAATTTATTTTTTCTCGTGTTATTATAAAATCAAGAAAAACAAAGGACATAAATGGACAGATATTACTCAAAACGATTTAGACGATTTATTTAGTGTTGATTGGCGAAATTGCCGACCAACACAATTTGAGTTTTTGTTATTACTATCAGTACATTTATGAAAGGAGCATTATTATGCTAATCAATTCTATTGGGTGCATTAATTCTATGTGCCAAAACAACAACACTATTTCTAATTACAAATCAAAACCTATGACAAACAACAAAGTGTCATTCGGTCGTAGCATTAGTTATTATACGGCTTTAATGGATGCAGAACATTCCAAAGGGTGTATAGAAAGCAGTAAAGCGGCATTAAAATATTTATCTGAAAAAATCTTGCCAAAACGCAGAGTACCCAAAGACGGAGTTTGGGGTGTTGTCGGTTCTAAATTAAATAATATGATTACAAGCGGTGAAATTAATCCCGAAAAGCTAACCGATTATAAAATACGAAAGGTGCATATAGAAGTACCTTATGAGGGTAAAAATTATTCACATCTTGAAAGGGTATTACGCAGAACATTCACGCAAGATAACGGACAAATCAAATATTATCAAGACCTATACCCTAACGGCAAATTAGAAACCACTATTGTAAAAAGGAATCCGACAGGCGAATTAATATCTGATAACAGTTGGATTGAAATGGCAGGGTAGGGGTAATTTGAAAAATAGGAAGTGATTTTTCACTTCCTGTTTTTTAGATAGCAAATTTTATTTTTACGGGTTTTATAATATGATATAGCATGCGAATGGCAATTTTATGCCATAATTAGTAGGGATATAGAATGAATGTAAGAAAACCGATTATCACAAGTTTAATAAGTTTAGCGACACTTGCACCTTGCAAAGCTCAAAAAGCAGTACAACTTGTATCAGAAACAGGGATTACAGGGGTTGTAAATAAGGAAGCATCATTTTATGGTGGTATGAATTTCCAATTACCAAGAGGTCGAAACTTTACTGACTTATATGCCGGTGTGAATGTTCAACCTGATAAAAAGACATCTTTTGTCGGTCTTGCTATAAATAATTTTTCTTGGACTAAAAATATAAGCAGTTGGGTAAGAGAAACATTTGTGGCATCTAAAAGAGGTGCAAATTCTCAACTTGAAATCGCACCTATCAGAGCCAATGCTGATGTCGGAAAATTTAATTTTTCATTGAGTCCTTCTTATACAATGTATAACGATTTTAAAGAAGGAACAACAACACAGGGAATTAATACAATATTCCAAACGACTTATTCAATGACTCCAAGAGATATAATTTTTGCAGAGGCAAAATACACATCCGAGCCGTCAAAGAATTTGTTTAATACACATTTTGGTAAACTAAAAGATAATATTTCGTATATGGTTTCGTATATGAGGAAATTTTAAGGGGTAAACATGTCAATAAAAATACAACAAATTGAAGTACAGGGGAATAATACAAAATATTCTGTTAATTATAATAATCAGCAAAATAGAACTTTCATTGTGCCAAATGATAAAAAAGATGAATTTGTATCAAAATACCCTAAAGCTCACGCAATAAATCAAGCAATTACATCAGGAAGTTTGATTTTAGTATGTGGCTTTTCTGCAATTGGCGGAAGTAAATTAGTATCTAAAATTTCAAAAGCACCTTCTAAATTAGCAAAATTCGGAACGGGTGTAGCGGCAGCATGTGCATTTGGTTTTGCATATTTAGCCGGAGCAACATTAGTTTTAAATAAATTTGATAAAAAATTATTGGATAAATACAACGCAAAAGAAATTACAGAAAGTAAATAAAAATGCAAATTCAAAGAGTACAAAATAATAATTATAATCCGCAATTCAAAGGTTCATTAACTTTAATAAAGAAAAAAGGACTTGAAAGTATTGAAGTTGCAAAAAAACAAATTCCCGAAGATGCTGATAAAAAATTATATGATATGTTTGTAGATCTCTTAGGCGAAGTACCTTGCAAGTGGGGAAAAATTACAGGCGATTGTGCAAAATATGAATTAAATAAATATGCTGAATTTACAAAGCAAGTTAATAAACTATTAGATACTAACATATCAATGTTACCTAAAAATAAACAACAAAATTTGAAGTTTTGGTACGATACTGATGGAAGAGGTAACATAGAATACGGACTGGTATTCAAGAAAGAACCTTATGTGATAAGACATGAATTTAATCGTGGTAAAAAATACGCATTGTATATATAAATTAAAGGAGTAAATAAAATGCAAGTTCAAAGAATACAAAACAACAACTACACCACAAATTTCGGTGCGAGTGTATCTCAAGAAACTACACATTGGCTAAGGAATGCAATGAGTGATATATCTCGTGATAGATTTGCAACAAGATTAAAAAATATGCAAACTTGGGGACAAGAAGATTCCGTTGTAAGTTATTGTATTCAAGGTTTAAATAAGGATAAATTTGTTCTAACCAATCCAAGACTCGGCGATAAAGAAGTTGCAATCACAGAAAAGACTAATAATATGCTGACAACATTCTTTGATAAAATTAATGAAGAAGAAATTGTAAATGCGGAAAAAGCATTGAGTAAATAGGGTCAAAATCAATAAATTAAGGAATAAAATAAAATGCAAATTCAAAGAGTACAAAATAATTACAATCAGACATTTGGTGCAAAGGTTTTAATTGATGATGTGGATAAAGTTATACCTAAAGGTGTAAAAAGAACTTTTACCAAAATTTGTAGAGATTTAGGCGAAAATACTGATGAAATATATTTATTAGTCGGAAAAGGTAATCAGAATGTAAATGGTGAAGAAATGGATAGCTTTTTCGGAATGGTAGCAGAAGGTCTTAAACATCACACTTATACTGTAAAAACCACTCATCTTGGTCGTCTGACTAAACAATTTACAGCAGTTGAAGATAGGTTTGCAAAAGTAGCATCATTTTTGCAACATTTGCCTGCTGATACAAATAGTGAATCAATGTCACACAATTTGGCAAAGATTTATAAAGATTATATTTTGCCTGTATTTTATGATAATAATATAACTATTAAAAATTTAGGTGATACCGCAGAAACAAAACTATTATCGGCAGTAGCAAAATCAAAAAATTAAGGAATAAATAAAATGCAAGTACAAAGGGTACAAAATAACAATTACAAAAGTTATATAAATACAAATTTCAATAAACAATCTTTTAATTACAACAAAACAATACCATATAGCAGTGATACGGTTTCATTTACTGCAAATCCTGTAAAAGAGGTTAAGACGATTACTTCAAATTTAACACCTCGAAAAATAAACGACTTCTTTAATTATGCTCATATTCAATTTAACAGGAATCCTGAGACTGGCTTATATAGTATAAAAACCTTTAACGGTTTAAAACAGCGAGTTCAAAAAGCACTCGAAAAAAAGAAAATTAATTGCGATGACTTGTTTCAGCATATAGAAGAAATAAGAGAAAATGCTATTTTTGAAGGAACAGATACAACAAATTTAGGAAAATGCAAAAGAATAAAAGGATGGGCAGTATTTGACCGTTCCAATGTCGAAGATTTAGGTGAATTAGAAGAAGTGGGAGCTGCAACTTTTGTTGGCGATAAACCATCCAGTTTCGGTAAACTTAGAAAAGGTGATTATGTTGATATGTATTATGCTCCTAATCTTAAATTAGAATATAAAAATAACTGGCAAAACTTTGAGTTTAAAAACCCAGTCGTTGATAATTTTGAGGAACATGCTCAAAGTCATGCTGTAACACACCCATATTGGTATAAATGGGAAGTTAATCATGATAAAGAATTCGCTAAACAAGAAGGATTTAGAGAGGGCACAGTATTATTTTAAACAATTATAAAATTATAGGAGTAAATAAATGCAAGTACAGAAAATTCAAAACAACAACAATTACAACACAAGTTTCAGTGCAACTTTAAAAATTGACACCGAGCATAGAAAAATGGCAAAACCTGTCGTAGAGTTTCTTGAAAAACAATTCCTTAAAAGAACTGAAAATGTAAAAGGTAAAGTTGAATTAAGGCTGGCTGGTTATCCAAGATATTATGATACATTAGTGTTCAAAAATGATAGAGGTTTTGTTGATAGTATAGAAATAGCTTCTCAAGACACCCAAAAGCCAAAAGAAACATTATTGGATAGTTTAGTTAATTGTCTTGATGGATTTGTAATTAGAGAAAATGAACAAAATAGAATAGATGCGTTAAAAAAGGATATGATAGAAATTTCTGATAAGGCATATAATGATAGCGTAACTAAATTTAAAGAAGCATTTAGTGTTCGGGAATCTTCACTTGACGGTAATGATATAGCTTCAAAAAATAGTCCTTTGTGGATTACTGCAAGTAGAATATAGGAGTGGTTTATAATGCAAATACAAAGAGTTCAAAACAACAACAATTACAATACAAATTTTGGAATGAAACTTGTTTTAAGAAAGAATATGTTTCCCCACAAAAATTGGGATGTAATTAACGAAAAAGAATTAAAAAGATTAGTTACAACTGTTGAATCAAAGACTTCCGATATAGAAGGAACAATGTATGTTCCGGGTGTTTGGAATTACGATAATGATTCAAGATTAGCAGAACACATGAATGTATATTTTAATAATGGGAATTATAACGACGGTGTAACACTATTTGATGTTCACAAACAGAATTTAAGAAACAATACGGATAAAATGATAGATACATTAGTAAATTTAGCCGATGTATTTAAATTGCGTGAAACAGCAGTAAAAACGACTCAACAAGCAAGAGAACAGATTGCAAAACTACAAAAAGAAGTCAATAAAACTTTTGGAGAATTAGATAAAAAAGTAGATACAAAATTAAAATCTGTCAGATGGAATTCTGCAAATGAAGTCTTAGACAGAAAAAACGGATTAGAACCGGATAGTAATGATTTCAAATGTTTAAATAGATTTTTTGAACAAGATGAAGAAATACAAAATAATTTTTTAACAGATGTTTAGTTTGAAGAAACCCAATAAAAATTAGGCAAGGAATAAATAAAATGCAAGTACAAAGAATTCAAAACAACAACAATTACAACACCAATTTTGGTGCGAAAGTTAAAATTAGCGGCTGGACTGATGATATAACTTCCAAAATGCTAAAATCGTGGGAAAAGAAAGCAAAAGAAATTGGTCGTGATACGGATATGGTTTGCTTAAAATTTAGTGAAGCAAAAAAAGATGATTTTGTTTTACACGAGATGGGCAACCCTTTAGAATTTCGTCATGTAAAGCGTTCAATTTTAGGTAACGTGGTTTTAGAAGACGGAACAAGAACTAAAAAAGAATATCTCGGTTATAGAGCCGATAGGGGCGAACACTCTCACGAAGAATTAACAACAAGTCGTGTTAATGATTTTCTTGATAAATTAAAAGAACAAATCAGAAAATAAATAATTTAAGGAGTAAATAATATGCAAGTACAAAGAGTACAAAATAATAATTATAATCAAACATTCGGAGCAAAGTTACAATTACGAGGTGCGGTAGAAGATTTACCCAAAGAACTTATTAAAGAATTTGAAACTTTCACAAAATCAATTGGAAAAAATAATGATATAGTAGATATTGATATTGGCAGAGTTTCAGAAATTACTCAAACTTGGAGTGATATGGGACATCGTATGGAAATGACTGATTACATAAGAAGGCATAATGTTGCTTCGTATGTTAATGGTAAATTAGAACAACGCAGAATAATATCAAATGCTAATGGTGATAAAGCAGATGACGTTAAAAATCTTGGTGAAAAAATTATAGGTTATTTGGAAGAACTTATAACAACCAAATAATTTGCAGATAATAAAACAGGAAGTGATGATTTTCACTTCCTGTTTTTATATACATTTACCACATAGCAAATTTTATTTTTATTAGTTTTATAATACATGTAACGATTTGTAAAATCTAAATGCAAAATTAGTCAATTTCGTAAATTCAGTATAATTACTTAAAGTACAATAGAATAGTAAATTTCAAATATGTAGGAGGAATTTATCAAATGTTATCAAGTATTCAAAACAATGTAACAATGTCCCAAAATCAAATAGCTTTTAGTGCTAAAAAACCTAAACTTCCAAAAGGTAAAATTAGTTGGCTTGATGCGTCACCTGAAACGGTAAAAGAAAGTGGCTCGAAAACTACTCTCTACAATGGGTTGATTGAAGAATTAAAGAGTTTAAAAAAGCCAATACAAGATACACAACAACTAGAACATGAACACACACAAGCTATGAGAGCTCAGGCTTTAGCACAAATCGATACAAAAACATTAACAACTCCAAATAGTT
The DNA here is from genome assembly GCA_017471365.1 of bacterium. Taxonomy (GTDB): domain Bacteria; phylum Cyanobacteriota; class Vampirovibrionia; order Gastranaerophilales; family Gastranaerophilaceae; genus Zag111. The sequence goes on along the minus strand of JAFUUC010000069.1, from coordinate 4,800 downwards.
TATTGGATATACCAGCAGATAATGCTCATTTTATAACTAAAGACCTTGAAACAGATGTAGCAGCTAATATCGGACGAAGATTGAAAGAACAATTGCTTCGTGAACAGGGATGGCGATTTGATGCAGCAAAGGATATAGAAGGTTATAAAATTTAAAATTGCAATTTTTAAACAGTACTAAAAGGAGACAATATATGTTTTTTAGTGTTCAAAACAATTTATCAATACCCCAAAATCAAATGTCCTTTTGCGGCGGGAAAGATAAAGGAATAAATAAGGTTGTAGAAATAGCAATTCCTAATCAATCAGAAGGTACATTTGTTAGTTTTATGAAAGGTAAATGCCTAAATGATACTCATGGGAAAAATGTTGGCAAAAAACAATCAGCATTATTAGATAAATTATTAAAACCTAATAGAACTGATAAAATTAATGACCCTGAATTTGAAACATTTGTAAATGAAACGGATTTACCAATATCAAAAGGCAGACATATACCGGATTGGAAACCTGACGAAGTTTAATTGAAATTCCCCGATTTTTATGTCCACTTTACCCATATATTTTATGGTGGAGTTCTATCCAAAAATTGCCTTCTTGATTGAAAAAATCTTCCTTCATTCCGCTTTCACGATTAAAATCAGCATTAAACTCTTTGTCATAATTTTTTTTGAAAAATGTTGTTTCTCTAAAATTCTTATTTATATCTTCCCAAATTGGTGCAATATTTTCTTTCCACCAACTTTCATAAATCGGTGTGTGTTCTTCCCCGACAAGACGATTGAATTGTTTTTTATTTTCGGGATCTAATATTCTTCTGAAAATATTTTTAATCGGTGCAATACTATCACTTCTTGCAGGCTCGGTGTCAATAAATGCGGCATTTGATGATGTTATTGTTCCTCTTGCATTAGTTAATGTATTTTTTAAATATGCAACATCCGGCACAATTTCTTCTTTTGAGGGGTGTTTTTCAAACGCATCAAAAATTTTGTTTGTTAGTTCCAAATCTTTTGCAGAGTTATAACATGGCTTTTCGGCTTTAGTGTATCTCGCTAAATAATCCATATAAGTTTGCATGTCTTTTGTTTTTATAACAATTTTTGCACCGAAACTTGGCTGATTATTATAAGCATTTATAGATTGCACTTGCATAATTATTTACCTCTATTTTTTAATAATCTTTTTACCTAATTTAAAACTATCTTCTAAAATAGGTTTAATACTATCCGTTTTTAAACTATCTTTAGCAACGATAGTTGTATTGGGTTTTCTTTCAGCAGAAGTCAAATCTTTTTTTATACCATAACCAACTACTCCAGCTAATGCTGTAAATAGTACTCCGACAATTCCAAACCAAACACAGCCTTGTTTTTTTGCTGATTTTTCACTTTGTCTATATGTATTATTAAAATGTTGAATATTAAATTCTTCTGGCTTTGAATATGTGCCGACATGTGTCCAATCATATATGGGAACTCCGTTGTATGGAGCAGCTTTTTCTTCTAACAAAGTAGATACCACATCAACTCTAACAGAGTTCTTTTTTTCGCCTTTTGAAAATAAAATATCATATCCCCAAAATTTGGCTCTTTTAACATAACTGCGTTTTAATCTATCGCTTGGGTCAATTTCATTTAATCTATTTGCAATAAAATCAGAAACTGCCTTACGATTTTTATTATTTAATAATCCGTCTTGATACTTTATAGCTTTAAAACTCGGCTGATTATTATAAGCATTTATAGATTGCACTTGCATAATTATTTACCCCTTTACTCTTATTTTTTAATTGCTTTCAAAACCTTTGTCTTTACCGCAGTTGTATCAGGCAAAACAGCTTTTGCTTTATTTGCGATACTATCAACATTTTCAATTAATGGTTTTGTTGTTTCCTGTGTTTTCCTACCAAGTTTTGTCGACAAACCAAGTGTAAATTGAAGAACAGCAGCAATGCCGACAATAGCAACTGCAAATCCAAATCCGAAATCGTTTCTTTTTTTCTCTTTTATCCCTGATTCAATATCGGAAACTCTAAATTCTGAATATTGGTCATACTCTCCGATACATATTTTATCTGAATATGTATATCCTCTATCAACACCTCTGCCGATTTCTTTCATTCCTTTATATGCAGATAAATAAACCGATTCGCTACTGTGTGGTGTTATTTCAAAGTCAAGTCCTTTTGACTTATAAAACCCCTCTGCCGTTTCACCTTTAAATTTTTGCAAAGGTTCTCTCATGGCTTTTTTTATTGCATCAACAATAGGCTCTTGAACCTTATTGAAATTAATATTTTTCGGCTGATAAATTGCTCCGAAACTTGGTTGATTATTATTTATTGCTTGCACTTGCATAATATGTACTCCTTAATTTATCCCTTTTGAGTAAAGTATAGCATAAAATCAAAGAAATAAAATCTCGCACCGTTTATTTATGCTAAAATAGGCACAGAATGGAAGTGAAAACAAAGTTTCAATCAAAATATTCTGCAATTGTTGAGGCTAATCGTCTTGAAAGTCTTGCTGACGATAAAAACTTCCTGCCGGTTTATGCATCTTCTAATGCCAAAATTTATCCGTATCAGATTATGGCGGCACGATTTGCTCTGCGTTCCGATTATTTGCAAGGGTGTATTTTATGTGACGAAGCATCTTTAGGTAAAACCTATGAGGCACTTTTGGTTGCTTGTCAAAAATGGTACGAGGGAAAACCTAATATTCTTGTGATTTTACCTCCGAACCTCGTTCCTCAATGGAGACGAAAATTAGAAAAAGATTTCCCGACCGTTCCGTTCGTGTTTTGGAATAATTCAAATACTCTACCCGATGAAGTCGGAATTATTATTACAACATACGACATCGCAACAAGACACGCACTTGCAGTTAAAGAGAGGGAATGGGATCTTGTAATTTTTGACGAAGCAGATGTTTTATCAAAGCCGGAAAACAAAATGGTGCAGACTCTAAAAGATGCAGTCGGCAATGCTTACAAATTACTCCTGACTCCGACTCCTATCACGATGAGTATTATGGATATTTATTGGCTTATTCATTTTATTGACGAAAGTGTTTTGCCTGATGCTGATTGGTTTTATAAACGATATTTCAGACAACCTGAAAGATACAAAGAACTTACAGAGTGGGTTTCGCAGTTTTGTTTCAGGACTTTAAAAGTTCAAACAACGGATTATGTGAATTTTACACGGAGAATACCGATTACAGTTGATTATGAGTTATCAAAGGAAGAAAAACTTATTTATAAATTAGTTTCTGCTTATATTTTGTCTGATGACAAAGCGGCATATCCTGAAATGGACAGTTACAATTTGAATCTATTATTTTTCAAATCGCTTTCATCTTCGCCAAGAGCATTTTCTAATATTCTTGATGGTGCGATAAAAAGGAGTTACGGACACGAAAAAGCCGTATTGGAAGAGATACAAAAACTTACAGATGATATTCATATAAATTCAAAGACCGCAGAACTTTTGAAAATATTAAAAACAACTTTCAATCACTTAAAATCAATGAAAGTAAAACAAAAGGCAATAATTTATGTCGAACACAGTCTGACATTTGATTATTTATACAAGATATTTTTAGGTCAGGGTTATAGAACCATAAAATATAAGGATAACGATTCAATAGAGCAATTCCGATTTGATGATGAAATTCAAATCCTGATAGCAAATGACGAAGCATCAAAGGGCATAGACTTAGAATTCTGTCCTGTTGTTGTGAATTACGACTTGCCGTATGATTCGGTCAAGATTGAACAGAGAATTTGCAGGTGTCATCGTCAGGGACAAGACTCCGATGTTTTGGTAATAAATATGTTGAGTAAAGAGAATTTTGCCGATGTTCGTATCTTGGAACTCATCAATAAAAGAACTTTGCAGTTCAACGGAATATTCGGAATGAGTGATGATATTGTCGGGAATTTTGATACAAAAATAAAAGAGGTATTGCAAAATTTCAGAAGTTCAACAGAGGTTCAAGATGCTTTCAAAAATAATCTTGCAATTAATAAAGAGGCAAACGAAGAGCTTGTTGATAGGACTGAAGATATCCTGTTCACAACTTTTACAAAATCAATAGCTGACAAAGTTTCAGTTAATCCAAAATATATGGAAGATAAAATCGATGAGATAAATAAAGATTTGTGGGAGGTTGTAAAATACTATTTCCTTAATATAAAAGAGGGTTGGTACGAAATTGATGACGAGAATAAAACCTTAAAACTTATCGAGGGATATAACAGACCGTATTTATTTTCATACAAAGATGACAGATTTTTAAAGGATTATAAAGGCTATCAACAGTACGGAATGAATAAAGACTTTTCTCCGGCACGAGGCAGAATCGCATTAACCTCTGTATTTTCAAAAGGTATCTTAAAAGAGATGGATATGGCTTGTCCACAGGAAGCAAAGATTTATGTAAATTCAGATATTGAGCCTGTTGAAATCGGTTATTATAATGTCGGGATCACTTCAAAAGATAATACTTCTCACAAGCATATTTTAATCGGGCAGACAAAAGACGGAAGAACATTATCTGATAGTGAGTGCCGAGAACTTTTAAATCTTCCTGTTGTAAAAATAGAAGAACGCAACGGCTTTGATACAATCCGAATGGGGAGTTTACTTGAGCCGTTTGAGTTTAATTTGAATGATAAAATATCAAAGGATGAGATTTTACAGGAATATTTCAAGAACAAAGAGGGTTCTATTGCTTACGAGGTTGAAAAATTGAGAATGCTTGCAGGACGTAAAAAATCTGCTCTTGAACTCAAT
>JAFUUC010000068.1 GCA_017471365.1 bacterium | reverse complement strand
CTACAAATTCAGCGGTTTAAGAATAAGTATCATTCATACCTCCGTGCAGATCTAACATGTTTAGTCCTTGAATAAGTTTAGCTTCGATAACAGCTTTTTGGTTTGAGTCAGCCTTTTCGTTGATCTTTGCAATGAGTGTTGGCAGTGTCATTGCTGCGACTACGCCGATGATTGCTAGGGTGATCAGGACCTCTGCTAGTGTGAAAGCTGCCCGTTTACCCTTACGGGACGGCACCCACCCTAGCCCTCCCTCATAAGGGAGGGAAGTTTTCGCAGTGATAGACTGTCGTAACCCCAACCTACTGATACCATGATTAAATGTTTTTCTTACCATATCTTTCTCCTTTTTAACATTATATCGAATTATTAAATATTTAATTGAATAATTCAATATTAAAATACATTATATTGCCAAGAAAGTCAATAACATATAATTTTTATTATGGATATCACGGACTGGAACAATGATGAGATAGTACGTTTAGTTATGGCAAAAGGACACATAACACAAAAAGTTTTGCTTAAAAATTTAAAAAATAAAAACGGAGAAGAAATACCCCAAAGTACTTTTTCATGCAAAATCCGCCGCAACGCACTTAAACTTGAAGAATTTCAAAATATTTGCAAAATTCTCGGTTACAGAGTAAAAATTGAGCCAGATAAAAACTAAGTTTTACATACGTTCAGGTGCTGAAACTGAAAGTATTCCCAAAGCATTTGCCAGTACGGTTTTAAACGCCCAAACAAGAGCCAGTCTTGATTTTGTCAATTCGATATCATCGGTAATAACGCGTGTTGAATTGTAGAATGAATGAAATTCAGCAGCCAACTCTTGAACATAACGGCAAATTGTGTAAACTTGTCTATCACGAGCAGAAAGAGTAATTAACAACTTAAATTCTTCCAGTTTTAATATAAGTTTACGAGCTTCCTTCAAAGTTAAATTCATTATTTCTTTATCGAAATTATTGATTAAACTTTGCAAATCATTTGAACTAAGCGGAGCTTTTGATATTTTCCCTGTTTGGGTATCAATGCGGCCTTCAACAGCATTTCTAAGGATAGAACAAGCTCTAGCATGAGCATACTGAACATAGAACACCGGATTTTCATCAGTATTTTTCTTCGCAAGTTCAATATCAAAGTCCAAAGTTGTATCGATATTTCTCATAGACATCCAAAATCTTGTTGCATCAACACCAACTTCATCCACAAGATCTTCCAGTGTCACCATATTTTTACGTTTGCCCATACGAACTTCATTTCCGTCAATTACAAGATTAACAAGTTGTCCTAAAAGGACTTCCAATTTGTCAGAATTATAACCCAGAGCTTCTAAAGAAGCCTTAACTCTTGCTACATAACCGTGATGATCAGCTCCCCAGATATCAATCATTCTATCGAAACCACGTTCAAGCTTGTCCGCATGATAAGCAATATCAGCAGTTAAGTACGTATTAGAACCGTCGACTTTTTTTATAACTCTATCCTGATCATCTCCATAATCGGAAGATTTAAACCAAGTAGCACCGTCTTTTTCGTAAATTTTTCCGGAATCAGTCAATTTATCAACATAAAATTTAACCTTACCGTCATTATGAAGCGATAACTCTGAATAGAAATTATCAAATTTAACCCTTAATTTATCTAAAAGTTCCCTTTGTACCTTTTCTTCGTATTCTTTTGCAAAATCACAGAATACACTAAGTTCCTGATCATTAGCAGCGTTACCAAATTTTTCTACAAAAGCCTTAGCAACCGGAATTAGATAATCGCCGGGATAATAATTTTTTCTTTCTTCTTCGTCCTGAGGGAAATCAATATCCTCCCCAAGTTCACGACGAACACGAATTTGTAAAGACCTGCCAAGTTTTTGAATCTGAGAACCTGCATCATTAATATAAAATTCTTGATAAACATCATGCCCGTAAAATTTCAACAAATTTGCAAGCGAACTGCCCATAGCAGCCCACCTACCATGACCGATATGAAAAGGACCTGTAGGATTCGCAGAAATATATTCAAGAATAATTTTTTCTTTTTGAACATTTTCCGGACGACCGAAATTTTCTTTTTTAGAAAATATTTCATCAACAAGACCGATTAAAAGTTTAGATCCTGCTTTAAAATTTATAAATCCACCAATAACAGAGTATTCATCATCTTCTTGATCAACAAACTCGACAATCGCATTCGCAATAGCAGGCGGTGCAATTCTAGCATACCTTGCAAGAGAAGAAACATTCACTGCCAAATCTCCAAATTCTGGATTTTTGGGCTTCTCAATAATAAGAGTTCCCTTTGCATACTCAGACATTTGTCCGAGTTTTTTTGCATCAATTGCACTAAAAACAGCATTTTCGATTTTATTCAAAAAATATTCTCTAAACATAATTATCCTCGTTTACTATTCTTTAAGCATATTATATAACAAACATCAAAAGTCATAAACAGGAATATCAAACAATTCATTGTTCGCATCTTTTGAAACAAAGTTTAGGTAGTAATCCATTGCTTTGTCTTTTGACGAATTATAAAAATCATCACTGATTAATTTGCAATGAAGCGGTGTTCTGTCACCAGAATAATTTCCAAGAATTACAGCAAATTTTTCTATATCATCTTTTTTCAGACCACCGCCATATGCTTTTGTTTTAGCATCAGTACCGGACGGACGAATTTCAATATATTTATCATCAAATTCGAGATAAGTACCATCACCAACAAAATTAACCGACTTTAAATTATCAAAATTCAAACCATTAGAAGCAAAATTTTCGTTCAAAATTTGTTTTATATCTTCAAGATCAATACTTCCCTTTCTCTGAGCAATAGCCAATGATAAATAAAATAAATCATTTTTTGTACGTTTTGCTTCACCTGCAATTTTATCTTTTTTTAATTTATCAATATCTGGTTCTGATTCATTATAATATGCTATGTCAACTCTCGTATCATAACGACCTTTTATATTATTTGAATCAAATACGTCAAGTAAATACTCTGATAATGACATATTTTCGCCTGCCAATTTTGCTACAAGAGCAGATGCAACAACAATAGCTTCCGTTGCACTTTTTTCTCGCATTGCAATAGCAAATCTACCATGCTGGGATTTAATAAGTTCCTCTGTACCCATAATCATTCCACCGGACTCTTCCCCTGCAAACAACAGGCGAGGATCGATCCCAAGATTTATCGAATTGCCAAAAACATCATCTAATATGATTTCTTTGCCAGGCTGATTTTTTAACTTTAATTCGACTTTTTTCATTATATTTGCAATTTCTTTAAATCCGACTGGAACATTTATGACTTTTACACCGTTATTAGCAGCCCATTCATCCCACGAAAGAGCTGATGCAGTAGTTTTAATCATGAACCTAGGATGAGAATTCCAAACACCTTTCATTTTTAACTGCTTTGTCCAAAAATCCATAATCATTAAAAATGCTTGATTAGCAGTAAATACCGTAAGAATTCTATTTTCATCAAGTTTCACATAATCAATGCCGGCATTTTGTAACTCATTAATTCTTTCAATACTTTCTGTTTGAGTAACAGTTAACCTGTCATGATCAGGATCCGTAATCAAAACAACTGTACCAATAGGATATTTTGCCAATTTCTTAGAATAATCCATTGTTTCTATTACAGGGAAAAACTTAGTTCCATCATTTTTCGTTGCAACAACTGTAGCATCTACAGAATAATCATAAAAAGCTTTTTCACCCTTCGGGGTTACGTCATACTTACCAATCGAGTGGAAAAAAGGATCTTCTTCAGTATTGAACCAATCGAATTTATCAGCTATAGATAGCTTACTAAGAACTTTTGAAAGAGTCCTGTATGCAGATCCACCCACGCTTTCTATTATAATTCTAGAATTAAATTTCCTAATTAAATCGAGGTTAAAATCCTGCCCTACCCCATTTTTTAAATAATCAACATATAAATCAACCCCATCATCATAAATTTTCAATGCTTCTTCGTTTATCAGCGGATTATTTTTAGATGAAATTTTAATTTCATAGCTTCCATTTAAATTTACTTCATCAAAAATTTGTTGAATTTTATTAACAAATTCCATAGATTCTTCCGGAAGATACTGACTTCCCTGACAATTTAAATCTTTTGTAGCATTTTTAACCGAAATACCATGGCTAGAAGTTATGTATTCTCCACCCAGCAAATCAAGCTTAAATGCCAAAAAAGAAGCCAACCATATAGGAATAGTTTTTCTATCCTCTGGCACTAAAGTCTCAATACCCTGAGCTGCCTGAACTCTCAAAATCGCATCAAGAAATAACTGTGAATTATAACGAACCTCGCATCCGGCAACCTTAACAATACGTTTACCATTATATTTTTCTTTTGCTACAAGAGCCTTTGCCAGCGTTGCAAGAACAATACCGACAAGATTGATTGGAAATCTGGTATCTTGCGGATTCAAAATATTTTGCGGACCTCTGATCCCTGCTGTAGATACTTTAGCTTCTTTTGCATAATTTGAGAACCATTCTTCAAGATTTAAACCCTCTGGGTTGCTATCAGCATCATAAGGTTTTAGATGTTCTCTTTTTAAAATAAAACTGAACTCTCCATCCTTGGTAAAATCCATTAATTTTAAATTTTTAATGTACTCCGGTGTTTTTTCATAAACACTTTTAAATAGCTCGTTTTCTAACCAATTTTCAGATACTTTTAACATTATAACCACTCCTATCAACTAATAAGATAATACTATAAACAAAAATTAATAGATAGACTTAATAATAAAATTTTGTGTATAATACAAAAAGGAGAGAAGGTATGGCAAAACAAAAAAAACAATACTCTAAAAGGAAAGCCTCTCAATTTAACTGGTGGAGAACATTCTGGCAAATAATAGTCTGCAAAATCGGGTATTATACCTACCTGAAGGTTGTATACAGATTAGAAGTTCATGGAAAAGAAAATATTCCTAAAGACAATAAATATATTGTATGTCCAAATCACTTGTCCTCACTTGACCCTCCAATGATGGCATCTGTTTTACCTCGAAGCATTGCTTTCATGGCAAAGAAAGAATTGTTTGATATTCCATTTTTAAGGTGGTGGCTTGATTGGCTTGGGGCATTCTCTGTAAATAGAGAGAGTCTTAGCCCGTCAACTATCAAGACGGCTGAGCAAATTAAAGACAGCAACTGGGTATTAGGTATTTTCCCGCAAGGTACCAGATGTCTCCCAGGTGAAATTCATGAAATAAATAAAGGATTTGCAGGTCTTGCAAGACTCACTAAATGCAATATTTTACCTGTTGGTATTGTAGGTTCACATGAAATCAAGAAATGGCCATTTTCAGGCAAAATTATTATAAATATCGGAGAAGTCATTCCTTATGATAGAAATACCGATGTTGTAAAAGACAAATGGATTCAAGAAATACAAAAACTTACCGGTTTTAAATATACAGCAAGCGAAAAAAAGACTAATGGGATGGAGGAAGCAGTGAAATGAAAAAGGAAAGAAATTTTAACAGAAGATATGCCAAAGAATATCACTGGCTAAGAACAATATTCTATATGACATTCCTCTACGTCGTTGTGTTTGGGTTTTACAATATATTTTATAATTACAAAATTGAAGGCAGAGAAAATATCCCTAAAGATAAAAAGAAAGGCAAGTATATTTATGCAGCCAATCACGTTTCAATATTCGACCCTCCAATGGTTGTAATGGCAGCCCAAACTCCTATCGCATTTATGGCAAAAAAAGAATTGTTTGATGAAAATGAAAAATTGAGCTGGTTGGTAAAACGACTCGGCGGATTTGCTGTTGATCGTTCAAAACCGGAAATTGCGACTTTCAAAACCGTCAAGGATATAGTAAGCACAAGCTGGGGACTTGGGATTTTCCCTCAAGGCGGCACAAGACCATACGGCAAACTTGAAGGTATAAAAAAAGGATTTGCTGAAATAGCCAAATTCGCAAAAGCAGATATTATTCCGGTAGCTATAGCCAATTGGGATGGTTATCCTAAACTAAAACCATTTACAAGGCGTAATGTAGTAATCAAAGTTGGGAAGCCTATTTCTTATGAACTTACTGACAAAGAGATTATGTATGAATGGGCAAAACAAATATCTGAATTAGCCGGATATGAAAATTGTGTACCAAATCCAAATACATTGAAAGAAAAATCAAATCCGGAAACTTCCATGATAAAAAATAGCTAAATAAAAGCCCCTTATAAAAGGGGCTTTATATATTAAAGAAAGGAATTATGAAATAATTTTCAATTAAGCCTGAGCGAGTTTTTCTAACGCTGCTTTGGCCGTTGCTGCAACACCTGCATCTTGATCATTTTGAGCTACCGTAAACAAAGTGTTCAAGTCATTTTTGTATGCTGGATTTTGGAGGTAACTCAATGCTTCTATAGCAGATGCCCTTACTACCGGATTGTCGTTATCTTTCAATTGATCTACAACAGGTATTATACCTGGCAATTCTGTTAAAGGAACTGTATTTCCGGATAATTTTTCAACCTCATCAGCATAAAGCTTATCTAAGATTGCAGTTGTGAACAATGCATAACTTTTGTTTCTTTCTGCCTGTTCCTTCGGGGTAATCGTATTTGCTAAAACTGATTCTTCATCAGTAACTTGTTGTCCTGAAATAATTTTTTCTCTTGCAGCAACTTGTTCTTGAGTAGGTCCTTCAAGTTGAGATGAATCAGCATTCAAAATATTATTTAAGGATTCAAATACTTTTTCATCAACAAGCTCAGTTGCTTGAGTAGGATTATCTTTCACAAGATTTGCAATATTTTCCATAGCAGTTGCCTGAACTTCAAAATCAGGATCTGCTAATTTTGCGATAAAACCGTTCAAATCAACTTGTGGAGCAACATCCTGAGGTTCAACAACTTCCGGTGTTTGAACTTCAGCAGGTTTTTCTTCTGCAACTGGAGTCGTTCTTTCAGCTTTAGGAGCTTCATCTATAATAACTGGCTGAGGAACAGGAATTTGAGGTGCCTGATCAACAGGTTGCTGAATCGGTACTTCCTGCACTACCGGTTGTTGAGCAGGAACATATACCGGAGCTGTGTTCACCGGCTCCGGATACGTAAAAACCGGTGCCTGCGGATAAGTATAAACCGGAGCTTGAGGATAAGTATAAATCGGATTTTGCACCGGCGGAACACCTACCGTAGGATTGTTAATATCAATCTTTACTGCATTGTAATTAGGTTGCTGTGCAGGAGTATAAACTGGAGGTACTGCACAAGGATTACATTGGGGTACTACTGGAATTTGGTTCATAAAAATTTTCCTTTCTTTTGAATAAATGCGTTTACTACAATTCTACCTTTTAAATATCCCTGAAGATATATTATTGCTAAAAATAGATGATTATTTTAATAAAAGTTTACAATTAAATTAAAAAATTAAGATATAATTGAATTTGAGGCATATAAAAATTTCGATTTTTGTTAACAAATGGATATATAAACTTTTTTATGTTAAAATCAAATTATAGATATGTTGATTAGCCGAAACATAAGATATACTTGAGGATATAGATGAATATAGATATAAATAAAACAAGTTCAATTAGAAAAACATTCGGAAAAACGCTCACTGAATTAGGAGAATTAAACGACAAAATTGTTGTCATGGATGCGGATTTGGCATGCTCAACGCAAACAAAGATGTTTCAGGACAAATATCCGGACAGATTTTTTGACTGTGGAATAGCTGAACAAGATATGATCGCAACAGCAGCAGGACTTGCCTCTGAGGGGAAAATACCATTTGTTGCGAGCTTTGCGATGTTTGCAACAGGTAGAACTTATGATCAAATTAGGAACGCTGTTTGTTATCCGAATTTCAATGTAAAAATAATTGGAACACACGGTGGAATCACAGTTGGCGAAGACGGTGCAACACACCAAGCACTGGAAGACATTGCACTAATGCGAGAAATTCCCCATATGACTGTAATAATTCCTGCGGATTGCAGAGAATGCGAAGAAGTTATTAAGTATGCATCATTACATCCGGGACCTATGTATATAAGACTTGCAAGAACCAATGTTGTTGACATATTTGATGAAAGCTATCATTTTAACATTCACAAAGCTACAGTGCTAAAACAAGGAAACGATATTTCACTATTAACAAATGGAGAAACTTTAGCCCAATCACTGATAGCTGCCGAAGAACTTGAAAAAGAAGGTATATCTGTAGAAGTTATAAACGTTTCAGTAATTAAACCACTAGATGTTGAAACCGTTATAAAAACGGCTAGAAAAACTCGCCTGGTTTTAACTGTTGAAAATCATTCGACAATCGGAGGTTTAGGATCCGCGGTTTGCGAGGTTTTGGCAGGTAAATACCCTACAAAAGTTTATCGAATAGGTATACATGACGAATTTGGACAAAGTGGAAAAGCCGAAGAACTACTGGAATATTACGGATTGGATTATAAAGGGTTAACTAAAAGGATCCGTACCATTTATAAAAATGAAAAAGAACAGGAAAATATATAATGATTACACTTCACAATGTAACTAAAAGATATAAAAATGACCATTATGCATTGAAAAATGTAAGTCTGGAGATACATTCCGGTGAGTTTGTTTTTGTTGTAGGAGCTTCTGGTGCCGGAAAATCCACTCTTATGAAACTTTTGTACAGCGAAGAAAAACCTACCAGCGGGATTGTCTCCATTGGAGGAATAAACATTGCTAATCTTAGTAATGACAAAATACCAAATCTAAGAAGATGTATGGGGATTGTTTTTCAGGATTACAAACTGCTTCAAAACCAAACTGTTTTTGACAATGTAGCTTATGTAATAAGAACGTTAGGTATTAGCAGTAAAGAGATTAATGCAAGGGTAAATGGAGCATTAAAGATCGTTGGATTATATGAAAAAGCAAAAGCAACACCCGCAGAGTTATCAGGTGGAGAGCAGCAAAGAGTAGGCATTGCAAGAGCAATTGTTAATGGTCCGCCACTTTTAATTGCGGATGAACCAACCGGTAATCTGGATCCACAAAATTCAATGGAAATTATGCAAATTCTTGATCAAATTAATCAAAGGGGTATTACAGTTATTGTTTCTACTCACGACCAAATGTTGGTTGATTATTTTAGAAAACGCGTAATTAAGCTTGATCAGGGTGAAATAGTAAAAGACATACAAGCAGGGACATATGAATAATAGAAGAATTAAATCGAATGTAAAAAAGCACATTCCAAAAGACTGGCTAAGCGAATTAAGAATTTTATACCGACTGGGATTACAGACACTAAACGATATTAGAAGAACCGGCTGGGGAAATCTTATCATTATAACAACAATGGCTGCCATTCTTATGATATTTGCAGCATGTTTTAGAACTGCGATTTCAGTTTCTTCATTTTCTAAAGAATTGGGAAATGCCTTGGAAATCTCGGTTTATCTTAAAAACAGTTCAAACGCACAAGAAGTGAAATCTGAAATTGCCAAAATCGAACATGTCGAAAATATTGAAATAATAACAAAATCTGAATCTTGGTTAAAGCTAAAAACAGAGATGAGTCTTCCAAATATTGATAATCCGCTGCCTGATACTCTTCATGTTAAAGTAGATTCCCCGGAAAATTTACAACCGGTATTTGACGAAATTAAAACCGTTAAATCTGTAGAAGACATGAGTTATGCAAAAGACCTTGCTGCTAAAATAGAATTCGTTAATCACATTGTCAGAACTATTACATTGCTTGTTGTATTAATAATGGGGCTTTTAACTATAACAATTATAAGTAATACAATACAACTTGTAATTCAGGCAAGGAAAGAAGAAATAGAAATTATGCGTCTTATGGGTGTTAGCAACTGGTACATAAGATTTCCGTTTATAATGCAGGGAGCGTTTTACGGATTTTCTGGTTCTTTTATTGCATTATTTCCGCTTGAATACATTCAAAATGGTTTAAATAATGTTCATAAATTCTTTATGATACCAACACCTTCTTATGCACAGGGACTTGTAATCCTCGTTATGTTCGCAATGAGCATATCATTTGGAGCAATTGGAAGCTTTTTATCTATAAAGAAACATTTACAGGTATAAATGAATAACAACATATTATTAATAACTGAGAATAATGATACTACGTGTATAATTTTAAAAAAGCTTGTTTTGCTCAGACAAAACGACAAAATTGATGTTTGTAGTATCAAAGATATTCAAAAAAAATTAAACAATTCAGTTTATCGTGTTGTTATATTACATGAAGAATTAAATAACAACTCAGCAATTAAACATAT
Organism: bacterium; assembly: GCA_017471365.1. Lineage (GTDB taxonomy): Bacteria > Cyanobacteriota > Vampirovibrionia > Gastranaerophilales > Gastranaerophilaceae > Zag111. The sequence goes on along the minus strand of JAFUUC010000068.1, from coordinate 8,210 downwards.
TAACATTATTCAGGAAGCTAAACCTGATACACAAATTATTTTATTGCTGGATAAAATAGAACCGGAATTTATCTTAAAAGCATATGACAGTGGGGCTAACGACTATATCACACAAGATATGGATGACTGGGAAATATTGATAAAAGTCGTAAATTGCTTGAAAATGTGTACTATTAAGAATGAATCAGATAGAAATAAAAAATTTTTAGATCATTTAGATGTTATAGACTCTAAGACAGGATTATATAAATATGCATACCTTAAAGAGATCTTTGGCAATTTAAATGAGGATTTGCGAATAAAGAACGGGATTTTTGCCGTTTTAACACTTGATGAGAAAGTCAAAACAAAAATATCTACAAATCGGCTTGCCCAAACTATAAAAAACAACGTAAGGCGAGATGATATAGTTGCGACTGCTCGTGGCGGAATTTTTTATTTGATACTTTCAAATATTGATTTAAATGGTGCCAAAGATGTGATTAAACATATCCAAAATAAAATGGGAGAAGGATTTACACTGCGTTGTGGAATGAGTAAAATTGGGATTCAATCATTTGAAACTCTCGATAAAAATTCAAAAGACAGTATGGTATCTGCAATTCAAAATGATGAATTATGCGTTTCACTAACTGACAACACTTTAACAGGAGATATTTGGCTAGAAGACGAAGATAATACGAAAACAAGGCATTTTAAGTTATTCGATTCAGCATATAAAAATAAGCTTGACAATGTCATCACTCCTTTATTTTTTAGATATCAAAAAGAATGTGAAACAAAACTAGCAAATACTCAAGTTAGCCAATACACAAATAAGGTAGAAAGTGTTTTTAGCCTAAAAAACGACAAATTGCATAGCGAACTCACAATACATCATAATGGCTATACAAAATTTAAAATTGAAATTACGCACAGCGGCCTTGACAGTGCCGAAAACACAAAAATTGAAATGCCATTAAATAAGTTAACAGATAAAGAACTATCAAAACTTTTAAAACAACTACAAACCGAATATAAACAAAGTAGGATATAGTTTTACGGATTCATAATAACCATTTCACAATTTTTACAATCAAATTTAAGCGGATATTTTTTACCATTTTCGTCCTGTAAATAAAGTAATGGGGTCTTCTTTTGACACAAATTCATCGCAAATTTTAAGCAATGTTTAGTTCTCATAAGTTCAACACCAGAAGGTATATTTGTCAAAGTTTCTAACGCAGGCTCTAGAATTTCACAACTACATTTTGAATAAAAACTTTTTGCCAATTTATTATAAACATTCGCATTATAGCTCATTTTATCATTCGGAAATTTAGCGTATTTAATAGGTTTTTGAGGATTTATTTTGTAATTAGATAATCTTCTTTTTATTAACAAATTTAACAATTTTCTCCTCAAATCATTTATCGTTGAAACAGGTAAAAATGGAAGTATATCCTGATTTACTGCAATTTTTTGGAGATAAAAATCGCTTTCACCAAGTTTAGAAAGCTGTTTAACGTAAATATTACGCAGCTTTTCAGGGTTATTAGGAATTTCACCTGAAGGCAAAAGAATTGTTACAATATTGTTATCTTCATCTATAGCACTAATATTATTATCCTCAACTACAATTGATACACCTATTTTTCTGACAACAACTGCTGATTTAAGTGACATTTCAAAATCAAAATCTTGATTTCTGTATAAAGTCATACCAACCTTTAAACCCGACATTTTGTTAGGGTAGACCCTGTTTTTTTCGACTTTATTAATAAGAAAACCATTTATATTACCGTTAGAAATGAAGCAAATGCCATCTTGAGCATGTAAATCCGCATCAATTTCAAAGTAATTTTTACTAATTTTTACTATTTTACCAAGTTCTTCTCCCATAAATTTTGGTGAAATAAAATTATAACAAGTTTTTCTACCAAATAAAAAATAGTCAGTGTAACTACGGTTAAAGGTTTTGTTGATATTCGGGACAAAATTTGTAAAAACTTTTCCGGAAGATGATCTTTCAAACTCCGCAAGTAAGTTATTATAATAGAGTACAATATTTTTTACATAATTAAGATCTTTTAATCGTCCCTCAATTTTGAATGAATTTACTCCAAAATTTATAAGTTTTTTAAGATGTTCAGAGGCATTAAAGTCCTTCATTGACAAAAGATACTGAGAACTTAACAAAACTTTACCATCGGAAGTGACAAGAGAATATTTCTTACGACAAGGTTGAGCACACTCTCCTCTATTTGCAGATCTCCCTCCATTAGCATAAGACAAGTAGCATTGCCCACTGTAACATACGCATAATGCACCGTGGATAAAAGTTTCTATTTCGCACGTTACATTTTTACAGATGTTTTCAATCTGTTCTAACGTTAGTTCACGAGCAAGTATAACCCGCGAAATACCAACATTATCAAAAAACTTTACCTTGTCTAAAGTTCTATTATCGCATTGCGTACTAGCGTGAATTTGTATAGGAGGAAGTTTGCCATTTGCAGCAGCTTCGAGTAATCCAAAGTCTTGAACGATAATAGCATCAACACCAATATTATATAGGCTTTTCACCAATTCAATTGCTTTTTCTAATTCCAAATCATTAAGAATTGTATTAATAGTAACGTGAACTTTAACATAAAATTTATGAGCATAATCTACAAGATTTTTCAAGTCACCAAGAGAGTTTCGAGCATTTACCCTTGCACCAAAATCACTCGCACCGATATAAATCGCATCTGCACCACTATTAATTGCAGCGATTGCCGTTTCAAAATTTTTTGCAGGTGCCAATAGCTCTATTTTGTTCATAAAATCATTTTATTACAAAATTTGTAATAATACAGACTCTTTTAAAAATTAATGTTAAAATACATCTGGAGATATTGATGAAAGTAGCTTTGATTAATCACGGATGTGCAAAAAATTTAGTTGATGCAGAGTTGATGCTTGGAGCATTAGATAAAAAAGGAATACAAATTACGCTTGATGAAAACGATGCAGATATTGTTGTAGTAAATACCTGTTCATTCATACATGATGCGGAAAAAGAGTCTGTAAACAGCATTTTAAGGATGATTGACCAAGGCAAAAAGGTCATTGTTTCAGGCTGCCTATCCCAAAAATATAATGGAGAACTAAAAAGTGCAATTCCCGAACTTTCAGGGATGATAGGAGCAACAAACATAAAAGATGTAGTAAAAATTGTCGAAAAAATTGCACATGGGGCTAAATATGACAATATAGTCGAAACGGATCCACACTACATATACCCCGAAGACATTCCTAGACAACAAATAACAGTAGGAGCAAGTTCATATCTTAAAATCGGTGAAGGCTGTAATTATCAATGCGGCTACTGCATAATCCCAAAATTAAGAGGGAAATATGTTTCACGTGCAATAGAAAACATTGTAAAAGAAGCCCATGAACTTGTAAATAAAGGAGTGCGAGAAATAATACTGATTGCACAGGATACTTCATCTTACGGAATAGATTTATATGGAAAACAAGCTTTACCACAGCTTTTGGAAGAATTAAATAAAATTGCAGACCTTTCTTGGATTAGAATAATGTACGCATATCCTACGCAAATGACAGACGAACTAATCAACGCGATCGCTAATTTAGACAAAGTTGTAAAATACGTTGACATTCCTTTGCAGCATTCACACCCGCGAGTACTTAAGTCCATGCTCAGACCTGTTATGGATTACGAAAAACTTGTTGCAAAAATTAGAAGAAAAATACCCGGTGTTTCTGTGCGAACCTCATTAATTGTAGGTTATCCGGGAGAAACAGAAGATGAATTTCAACATTTATACAATTTTGTTAAGAATGTTAAATTTGATAGAATGGGAGTATTTGAGTATTCTAGAGAAAAAGGTACGTATTCATACTCACTTAAACCGGCTATTCCAGCGAGAATAAAAAAAGATCGACGGGAAAAATTAATGGAATTACAGCAAAAAATTTCATTAGAAAACAACGAAAAATATATAGATAGAACCATAAAATGTATCGTAGAGGGATATACTGATGATGGGCTTGTAATTTTACGTTCTGAACATGATGCTCCGGAGATTGACGGATTGGTTTACGCCGATACCCAGAATCAGGTGGTTCCGGGGGATATAGAAAATGTCAAAATCACTAAAGTTGACGAGTATGATTTATATGGGAAAATAGTCTAAAATATGAAAAGGATAAATTTATGAAATATATAGAAAACAAAGAATTAGAAGAAAAAGAAATTAAGGGCATATTCACGGATATGGTCAAATACGCACCATCAAAATTGTGTGGTATGCTTGGAAATGTTATAACCGTACCAATTTACACAAGCTTATTTTCAACAGAACAATACGGATTATACACAATCTCGATAGCAATGCTATCATTTCTATGCATAATTTTTTCTGACTGGGTAGGACTTTCAGGACTCAGATTTTTTAGACACCATCAAATAGAAAAAGATTTGCCAAAATACTTATCAACACTGGTAACAATTTTGACGATAAACATGACCTTAATGTTTGGTATTTCTTTCTTATTTAGGGATAATTTGTACACACTATTTCATGTACCATTCAAATATTTTCTATCAGTGTTGGTTTTAATTATTCCTGTTGCCGTCAGAGCTTTATTATCACAGCTATTAAGGGCACAACTCAAATCAATATCATACACGGTAGCAACAATTCTTAATCAATTTGCAACGATATTTTTGGCGTTCTTCTTTGCCAAATTTTTCAATATGGGAGCTGCTTCCATATTGTTGGCAATGGGAGTATCAATATCACTAGTCGATATATTATTGCTCTATCAGAGTGAAATTTTAAAGGTTTTCAAATTTCAGAAAATTGAATGGAAATTTATATTACCGATTATAAAATACGGTATTCCTATTGCTGCGGCATCGCTTAGTGCCTGGATTATAACCCAAAGCAACAAGTTCATTATGAATGGCATAAGCGGTTTTTCAAAAGCTGCACTTGTAGGTGTAGGCTACGGATTAACATTACCAATTTTAATGACTTTATTCGCCATGATAACGGTTGCATCAACACCAAGAATTATTAATCTATACGAAGCCAAAGTTGATGTAAGACCAGTCATATCAAAGTTTTTAGGTTATTACATATTAGTCGCACTTCCAATCATAACGGTTATGTCAATTTACAACGTTGAGTATACAGCAATATTTGCAAATGAAAAATTTGCGGAAGCATGTACGCTTGTTCCATTTTTTGCATACGGGGTATTTTTTCTATCTATGACAGATTATACAACTTTACAATATCACCTTGCGAATAAAACGCATATTGGGTTTGCAATAAAATTGATATCTGGGATCATAGGTGTGATACTAAATATAATTTTAATTCCAAAAATGGGCTTAATTGGCGTTGGAATCGCAACATTCAGTGCAAATTTCTTGTATTGGCTTTTAAGTATTATTATAGTACTACCTAATTTAAACTTAAAATTTCCAAAGAACACTATCACCAGAATTGCTATATCTGCTGTGCCTACCGGACTTTTATTTTGCATAATGAGGGGACATAATGATATCATTGCAGGTAGTGTGCAAATGTTGACAGTGCTTTTTGTATTTTACGCTACCTATGCATTATTGAAATTTAAATTAATCAAGGCATCAGATTAATAAATCTTCATATTCCCTGAAAATGTAACAAATTTAAATCTTCATACACATTTAAACTATGGTAATTGGCATGGCTTAAAAAAATGTAATATTATGCGTTTTTTTAATTTGCTCTTGCTACAATAGTACTGTACCAGACGATTTTAAAATTTTGAAAGGGATATAAGTAATGAATACCGGAAGAAATAACAAAAAAAGATTAGCTGCGATACTTTTATCAGCGATTTTAGTAGCACAGCAGTCAATGACTTTATCTGTAGCGGCATCCGAGATTACCGGTGTAATCGGGAATAATGGTGTTTTTAACATCGACCCGACAGCATTAGTAAATGGTGCAAATAACATGGGTTACAGAAAATATAAAGATTTCACATTGGATCAAGGTGATATTGCAAATTTAAATTTTAGATACGGAGACAATTTAATAGACACATTCATAAACCTTGTTGATCACAAAATTAACGTTAATGGAGTTTTAAATTCACTAAGAGATGGTAAATTTTATAACGGTAACGCAATATTTGTTTCTCCAGGTGGCATGATTGTCGGACCTACAGGGGTTATCAATGTAGGTTCTTTAGGTATTTACACTCCTACAAACAGTGTTTATGAAGACTACCGTGATAATCCTGACAAGGACATTAGCAGATTACAAAATTCAAACGGCGGCAAAGAAATAACCATTAATGGTAAGGTTTTTGCGGCAAATGATATAGATCTTCGAGGAGGAAAAATCACCGTATCTGAAAATGCAGGAATGTTCGCCGGTATTAACGAAAATAAAATGGCAAAAATTAATACTAATGCACAAGCCGAAGCTTTGTTCAATCAGCTTGTAAACACCGATAACATGAATGTCGGGAATGCATTTTACAGCGATAATGGCAATATTAAAATTACATCCCGTCAAGTAAGTGAAAATGCCGGTGTGAACATTGCAGGAACCGTTAAAAATTTTGGTTCAGGAAATACTCAAATTGACAGCCAGGGTATAAACGGAGTAGAAATTTCTGGTTTGCTTGCCAATACAAACGGAGATTTAGAAATTAACAACACCTGGTCTGATATCAATATAACAAATACCGGAATTGTTAAGAACAACGGAAATACAAAAATTAATAACAATCCTAATGCTCAAACTGTTACATTTATTTCTGACGGTCAAGAGTATACCTATACTATTGATTCTAATTCAGGCATAAATATTGACGGCAAAATTGAAAACACCGGAAACCTTAATATTAATAACAAGGGTACTAAGGGTATCAACATTAATGGGATTATTAAAACAGACGGTTCGGGTGCTACCTACATAATGAATAGTTCTGGCGGATTGAATTTGAACAATAATGCAAAAATTGAGAATAATAACGATCTTTTGACTACATATAATTTTGGTAATGGTGGAACAAATTTAAACGGTAATATCGTAGCAGATAGCGAAGTTAACATATTGAATTTTGGCGGTGGGCTAAATGTTAAGGGAAATATTAAAAACACCGGAGCACCTTTACCATCTACATCAGGGCAAAACAGATCTTACAACACAATGCTTTACAATACCGGTGACGGTGGTATGAATATAAATGGCAACATTACCAACAAAAATGCTGATTTAGCAATAATAAATGGTGGTGGATCCTTAAATGTAACCGAAAATTCTAAAATCTCAAACACTAATAACACCGCAATTGTCAATAAAAAATTAGATAGTGAACTTCGTATTGCCGGAAACATCGAAAATGGAGGCAAACTAACTGTCATAAACAGTGGTAATCAAGGTTTGAATATTACCGGTAATATAAATTCTAACGGAGATATTACGCTCAATAACGGTCAAGGATTTAATTTCACACTTCAAAATCCAATAGCCCAAATAAACGTACTGGAAACGGATGCTGTTAATGGCAAAGGGATAAATATTTCATCAGATGCAAAGATTACTTCAAAAAGCAACATTGATGTTAATAACAATGCAACCGGTGGAATCAATGTAAAAGGAATAGTTAAGGGCGATAATATAAATATAAATTCCAAAGGCGGTAATTTAGTAATTGGCGATGATACAGACAACAATAAATATATTACGGCAGATAAAGATATAAATATTAAAATAAAAGACGGAAGTATTTTGAATTATGCAAGTACCGTTGCAGATTCACCTGTATTAACTCATGCATCAGAGGGAGCTAAAACACTTCTTGTAGCCGGTAGAAATTTAACAATGGATGTTACAGATGGTACCATCGGACTTGAAGTTGGCGGAGGGTGTGTTGGTAATTATTGTACAGGGATTTCTGATAAAACAGGAACAAGGGACTTTAACAAGTCAATAAATGCAGAGGTTGCAGGAAAAGTATCTGCAACGACAACAGATACAACTGCGGCTAAAAATAATAACTACGTAATTAATTATGCGGCAATAGATTCAGATATGAATATCGATACGATCAATGCTGACGGCAGAGTAATTTTGACCGCTGATTATGGCAAAGACGGTGCAAGATATGACATCTTGAACGTTGCTACTAACGATAATGTCGCTAAT
>JAFUUC010000067.1 GCA_017471365.1 bacterium | reverse complement strand
CGTGAAGATCTAACATGTTTAGTCCTTGAATAAGTTTAGCTTCGATAACAGCTTTTTGGTTTGAGTCAGCTTTTTCGTTGATCCTTGCAATCAAAGTCGGCAGAGTCATTGCTGCAACTACTCCGATAACTGCTAGGGTGATTAGGACCTCGGCTAGTGTGAAGGCAGCCCGTTTGCCCCTAACGGGGTTGGCACCCACCTCAATCCTCCCTCGCAGGGAGGAAGCTTTCACCGTGGCAGTGTGGTTGCCCCTTGCGGGGAACAGACCCATCCCTACCTTACCTCTCGCAAACAATTCACCGGATTGTTTGCTCGGCAGAGTCCTAGCTAGGGAAGGGAATTTAACGTGTTGGGGTAGTAACCCCAACCTACATTTGCCAGCTAGGAAGGGGAATTTTCCCTTAATTGTTCCGTTTACCCCCGTTGTACTTTTTAATTTTTTCATATAACTTCTCCTTATTCTTGCGAATAAATAATACACCTAAACATCGAATTTGTAAATAGCGTTTTTTATGTATATAATTTTCATGTTTCATAAAATATACATGCATAGATAGGCATAAAAATAAAAATGTAATATCATAAAGAATAAAGGATAAAACTATGGTATTACAGGATGAGTTTGCCAAAGACAAACCACTACTAACGACCAGTGTCGTTGCATCTATTTTGAATATTACTCCAGACAGATTGAGAACTTATGACACAGAAAAATTAATAAATACTCATAGAATTTTAACCGGGCAAGTACAAAAAAGACTCTACAGTCAATACGACGTTGAGTGGTTGAAATGCTTAAGAACTCTAGTTAAAGATCATAAAATGAGTATATCATCCATTAAATTCTTGTTAAAAATTTTGCAAATAAACCCGAAAACTATCCTGCCTAAAAATGAAATCGGAAATATCTTAAAAGAATTAACTAAAAATCCTAATTTTAAAGAAATAGTGAAAAATTTCTAATATCCGTACTGTTCGTGCTGATTGAGGTATTCTCTAACAAAGTTCAACGAAGATTGCACAATACGTGTAACTCTCGAAGGTGAAAGACCAATTTGAGTCGCAATATCTTTAACCTGCATATTCCTATAAAATCTGTATTCAACAACAGTTCTTTCCTTTGGAGGAAGTTTTGATATCGCCGCTCTAATCATTTTACCCATTTCAGAAATCTCTGCACTTTCATCAGGCGTTGCCCTGTTATCTTTCAAAAAATCAAACGGAGAATCATTATCCGAAGCAGCTTCTGCCAGACCGTCAATAGACAAAACCGTTTCGTAAATAGCTTCACGAACTTTTGCCTGTTTCATGTCCATTCCTTCTACAACTTCTTCTTCATCATACTCGTCTTCTGATTTATGTTTGAGGGAATACCATTTATATCTAATTCTTAATTCGTTCCTAATTGCCCAACGTACTGCCGTTGCAATATACGCCGCATTATACTTCGCCAATTGCTCCGGAGTTTTGTTCTTGATCATAATTTGTATTGCTATAATACCAATAGATAAAAGTTCTTCATACTCAACCATATGGGAAGGTATACGTCTATGCTCTACCCTCGCAACTTTTTGAACAATATCTATATAATTTTGTAAATTTGTTTTATCTTCAGTGGTCATAATAATACAACACAATCATACTACGGTATGTTAATTTGGAGTTCGTTTATTTGATGTATTTTTTTTCATTTTATAAACGAATGTCAAAATTTCTGCAACAGCCTTATATAATTCTGGTGGAATAGGCTGATTAATCTCGACCATTTTAAACAAAGCTCGAGCTACCGGCGGATTTTCTATCACAGGAACATTATGTTCTGTTGCAATATCAATAATTTTTTTTGCATTAAGTTCTGTACCCTTTGCAATCAACATAGGAGAATCCATTTCTTCCGCTACATACTTTAAGGCACAAGCAACGTGTGTTGGATTCGTTACAACAAAGTCCGCTGTTGGAACAGCATCCATTGAACTTTGCTGAAGCATCTGCATTCTCCTTTGACGCAACGCAGCTTTGACATTAGGATCACCTTCTGAGTTTTTGTATTCATCCTTAATTTCTTTAAAAGACATCTTTTGATCCTGCAAAAACTTCCACTTGGTAACACCATAATCAGCCGCCGCAATAATCAAAAATGCAATACAAGCCTTGAATATGAACTCTGTTATCAATTTTCCAAATTCAATCATTACAGAAAAATTGTTATCAATCGAAGCCAACATCAAAATAGCTTCTATATGATCTTTGTATACACTCCAACCTATATAACCAAGAATAATAACCTTAACAATGTTTTTAAAAAGTTCAAACAAAGTCTTGATCGACATTATGTTTTTAAAATATTTTGTCGGATTAAGTTTATCAAGCTTTGGAACAAGAGGTGCAACCGCAACCAAAGGTCCAACTTGAATAAAATCTGCAAGTATCGCCACAAACGCCGCCAAAGCCAAAATAGGTGCAAGAATTAAAACAGTACCTTTTAATGCAACTGATAAAATATATGTATAACCAACATTCGACAAATGACCATTTGGAATTTGCTCATATAAAAGTGTAAAAACTTGAACTATTTGATTCCAAATAAATGGAGCTAAACCAAAAATTACAGAAAACAACACAAGCAACGACACCGCCGTCGAAAAATCTTTAGACTTTACAACCTGCCCTTCTTTTCTTGCCTGTTCCAGCTTGTGAGGAGTGGCATCAAACTGTTTGTCCTCATCACCCATATTATTTCCCTTCTGATAACAATATTATACCATAAATTTTCAAAATTCATATAATTTTAGAAATTCAGACTTGCTTTGCTAATTTCCAAACCTTTTCTTTATGTTTCTTTATCAATTTCTGCAAATCCCACCATAAGAATAATACAACATAACATCCTAATAGATCACAGACAAAAGGAATCGTAAAAAATAGAGAAAGTAAATCTTTATATTTGGGAATTGTATTATGAGTTAAACATATTAATATCAAAATAAATGGTAATTCAAGAACTATCACGAGGGCTAATCTATACCAAATATTATGCTTTAAATTATTAATATTTTTTTTTAATTTTATGCTTTTTGATTTTTCTTCAATTATCGAATACCAATATGGCAATATACATATTCGTAAAACAAATAGTGCAAAATACACTAAGCATATAATAATAAAAACTAAAATTTTAAGATTTATTTCTGGATTATCAAAATCGTCTCCTACAGCCCAAGTTAAGGAATATAAAAGAGCAAATAAAAAAGAGATAAATATGCAAAAATATACAATAGGCATAAAAATATGTATACCTATTGTAATAATAAAGTCTTTATTTTCCTTAAGCATATCTAACATATGTTAAATTTTACCATTTAAATATTATTGGTGCAAGAATATAAAAATTATGACCATTTATTGTTTGTATTATAAAAAATATGTCATTTGCAATATAAAAAATGTTATCTTTATAACCAAGACTTTTATAATATTCTAACCAATCAAAATCATATTTATCAAAAAGTATTCCTTGAAAATAACCATCTGAATTAATATACGGTGTAAGAATAGTCGCATGTCCTATTGATAAATGTAAATTAGAATCCTGAGAAAAATTAACTTCTAATTTATCATTGCGAGTATTCGTATTCATGATTTCAAATTTATTTCTTATTTGTTCTTGAAGTTCTTTTGAATTACTTAAATTTTTAGACAACAAACTATATTGATTATAAACAATACCTTCCCAATTTTGAGGGATTATTTTGTTACCGGTTAAATCGTATTTTAAATTTATAATATTTGCATTTCCCTTAGGAATATAACTGTATTCTTTACTTAAAGGAATATTCATTGGTTTTGCCAAAAATATATTTGCCATTTCTTTAGCATTTGGTCTGTTAAAATTATATTTCAAATTCCCACGCATTAAAAAATTATTTTTTGCAAGTTTTGAAAAATCTGCATTGTAATTTACATTGCTAACATTATTTTTTAATGCAGATTGAAGTTGATCATCTAATTTATACCTATCGATCAAATTTTTAACATCATTGCTATTATTTTGCAATTTTAGAGCAGGCTGAATAAGATTCGATATAATTTTTTTTTGCGTATTATTCGTAAAATTTTCAAAATCATTCGCAACAGCTTTATAATCATCATTATTTGCATGAGTCTTTATACGGTTTACCAAATTTGCCGTTTGCTGATAAACTTGCCAGTTCTTTTGCAATGGCTCATATAATTTCGTATATTCAGACCTGCTATTTGCTTTTAAAAGTTTTTTTACAGATGTATCAACATTCATTTTCATCTTTTCTAGTTGGGTATCAAGTTGTTTTATTTTTGTATCTAATTGAGGTTTTAAATATTTAACAGCTTGCCCATTACCATTATGCGCCGCTTCATACATCTGAAGTGCTATAGGAGCCAGTTCTATGCCTACAGCTACAACCGCACCAAAAACACCTCCGATTGCCCCTCCAATAGAACCCCAATCTATACCACTAGCACTTACTCCTCCTTGTAAAACCGGAACACTGCCTGTATCTACATTTAAACCAAAATCTGTTATTGGCGGAATCATATCATATAAAATATTTCCTTTATTTTCATCAATTGTTCCTCCTGGGAAATTTTGCTCCTCTGGTATAAAAGACATATTACCATTTGTTTCGATGGTGCGATAATAATCTCTAACTCGAGTTCCATCTCGCTTTACATATGAATTTACATGAATTTGTTTTTGCATAATTTTATTCCTTATATTTATCAACATGTGTTAATTAATATTATATTACCGTTATTACTAGTATTTGTCAACATATATTGACATTTATTGTTAATTAATGTAAAGTTAGATTGGAGAAAACGATGAACAAGCCAGAACAACTCATAAAATTTGGAATAGTGCTAAAAAATAGGCGAGAAGCTTTGAAATTGAGTCTTAGAGATGTCGAAAAAATGTCTAATGTAAGTGCAGCACTCATTACTAAGCTTGAAAACGGCAAAATGGCGAATTTTCCAAAAGCATTAACTATTAAACAACTGAGCAATGCTCTAAAATTCAACAATGAATTATTTATATTAGCAGATATATATTCTGAAGTCACACAAGTTGAAAAACCAATAAAGACTTTTGAAGAAGAATTTAGAGAATTTTTGGCAATAAAAACTACTCTAAACTCTGAAAATATAGAGCAAACTTTATATTTTGTATCCGGATTAGAAAAATTACAAAAAATAAATAAACTATAATTACCCCAAATATTTTTGCAATGTTTCTTTATCAAAAACTTCTACACTGTTTTTGGAATGTATAAATACCATCGCAGAAATGATCGATTTCAAAGTGTCAAAATCAGAAAAAGACATCTTGTTTCGCAAATCATCCATATTATTTGCCAAAAATTCCATGATTATAGTTTTGTTATCGTATACAAGATTTGAAAAATAATCAAATGAATCTTTTGACTTTATTCCCTCAAGATAAATTATATCCGGAGATTGAAATTCAATAAACCTAGCTGCTTTATCCATGTTAAAGCCAACATTTTCATTAAATTCACACTGATTAACCCCGGGAAGTTCATATTTAGAAATACTCTCAAGAGTCATAATATTCTTTGAACCAGTCTTAGAAGCCTCAAGTAAAAGTGAATAAATAACATGAGTTTTACCGCTAAGCGATGAACCACAAACAAGAATTATTCCAGGTTTGTCAAGAGCATTCCTAATTTGAGATAACTCAGAACTGTTTGTAATAATTTTATTCAAAGTTTTTGGTGGTTTGTAAATCTTTAGAAAAATCCTCTCTCCCATTATTGTCGGGAAAGTAGAAACACTTGCTATTACAACAATATTATCAACTTTAAAACATAATTTCCCTAGTTGCGGAACCTCCGAAACTGACGGATCCAGTTCTGATAAACTTTTTAATTTCGCAACAAAAGATGAAATTAATACAGGAGGAATAAACCCCTTATCAGCAAGTTCTCCACCACGTTTAAAGTTTACACCCAAACCTCTATCTTCACCTTGAAAAACTACTTCATGAATATCTTCAAGTATTGCTTGTTTTAGAATCGCTCGAATAATTTTCTGAATATGATTATCACTCAAATCCTCTTTATGAAGTTCATTCTGCCAATCGTAACCAAAATTCAACTCCGTCGAAATATCTTCAACAGTTACATCTATTTTATAATAATCATCAATGGCTTTCAAAATACTTTCTTCAGTCGCAAGAACAGGTTCTATCTCGCATTCGGCAGTTTCCATAACTTTGTCGATCGCAAAAAGATTTCTAGGATCAGACATTGCAACAGTCAATGTATTTTCTATTTTGAACAAAGGTATAATCTTATACCTTCTCGCATCATTGTAACTTATAAACTTTAAGCAGTTTTTATCTAACTGATAATCTTCAAGATTTACATAAGGAGTATGAAGTTTATTCTCCAAAAACTTTATAAGCTGTTCTTCCGTCAGAAAACCGGAATTGATAAGAGCCTGACCTATATTAATATTTTGAGCATTAGCAAGTTCCTCTGCCTGTTCAACTACTTCATACTGAACAAGTCCTTCTCTTACTAAATCATATTTTAAAGTTTCAAGTGTTTTATTTGTGATAGTGGTCATTTTTATACATCTTTTTCTAAATATTTCTGAACAGTTTTTATAACATCATCAAGATCAAAAGGTTTTGTAATATACTCATCAGCTCCGGTTTCCTCGCCAATAAGTTTGTCTTCTTCCTGACTTCTTGCAGTAACCATTAAAATTGGAATATCTTTATATTTTTTATCAAATTTTAAAAGTCTGCTGATTTTGTAACCATTAATGCGAGGCATCATAACATCAAGAATAATTAAATCTGGCATAATTTCTCGTGCGAGTTTCAAACCATCTTCTCCGTTATATGCACAATAACAGAAATAATTACAGCCCTCCAAAACGAATTTTAAACTGTCCACAATATCTTGTTCATCATCAACAATTAAAATTTTTTTCATACTATCCCCTGATCTTTTGATAAAACAGTATAGCATATTTAATAAATAAGGTAAATTTGTAAACTTATTTAATTAAGCACAAGGCTCAGTTATTTCTTCACCCATTTCGAGCATAACTTGAAGTGATAATTTTAATTGATGTTTATAATTCTCTCTTGCCCGTTTTTGAGTTTTGGCACAAAACGTGAAACTTGGGATTTCTTTTATTTCTATATAATGATATGGATTTCCGTCAAAACCTATGTCCTCTCCTTCCACAAGAGTCCAATTTAAATTCATGTAATAATCCAAATCTTTTACTGGTTCATTCATTTTAAAGGGTTTAATTCTCCAACGAACTATCAGACAAAGGTTGAGAAAGCATTATTCCTTCTCCTCCAATAACATCTGCCTTCTGCCCGTCTATAAATAAATAAACCGGCAAAGTCGAATTTAATTTTACAGTTTTTATTAATTGATACAATCTTTTATAAAGGCTATCCGCTCCACCTCCATTAACATAAGCAGAATTGAGGTTAACGATAACTTTATCAGATTGTTCATTAATATTTATTATCTCAGAACCTGTCGGGATTTCTGTATAAACACCTCGTTGTCTTTCTTCAGGTTTAGGACCTAGAATTAAAGATGCAATTGCAAATTTTATCTTGCTGCCATCAACATCTTTGTTATATACCCGTTTTACTGCTTTATAAACTTCCTCATTATGTTCATTTTTACCAATGAAGTAAACATTAATGTACTCTTTGGACTGTTCTTGTGGCTTTTCAACAACTTCTTCCTCAACAGAACGCTTTGATACTTCAATATCATCCGGCAAAACTTCCGGCTTTGGCATTAGAACATTGTACGCAACCAAACCCACAACCACAAACATGCAAAAACCGATAAATATTAGTAGCAATTTTTGATTTTTATCCATAACATTAACCCTTTAATCTTTTGGAATTACCGCAAGTGCATTCGTTGATATTATATTGTCAGAAATTTCTATATTTTTTATAGAAACTTTTGCATTCTTATTATCTAAAATTTTTACTGAAAAATCAAGCGGATTTAAATAATTCACAATAAAATCTATCTTCTTTAAATCTAAATTAAAAGAATTTGACATTAACCTTGTATTTTCAAAATCAATTTTACCGTTTTTAACCTTTAAATCAGCTCCTATAGAAATTTTCTTTTCTACTTTTACAAACGGAATAGATATTCCGATTGTATAGAAAAATTTGTTTGATTTAATTTCAACTGCGGTAGAAGAAATTTTAATTCCGCCGAAACCAAGACGATTTACATCTTCTATAACCTTTTTATACCTGTCGGATTTCATAGTATTATTTATATCGGATGCACTCATACTTAACGACAAATCGAGTGGCAAATCCTCTACAAAATTAATATTTTTACCGTTCTGCTTTACATAATTGAAACTACACAAAGTGTGTATATCAAAAGAAGATAAATAAATTCCGTCAATATTTGCATTTTTACCGGTAAGGCTCATTGATTTAAATATTCCATTTTTTAGATCTTTTGAACTGTAAGAATCAATATGATATTTTAAATCTTCACCTTTACCAATCTTTGCAAACTCTTTTTTCATAATATTTTGGGCAACTATTTCGCTTGCAAAATTTACACCGGAAATAGTACTTAACGCAGACATAAATTTATTATTTAAATCGTACGGTTCAACACAAACATAACCGGTTTGTGCAAAAGCCCCACAAGCATTCATAACTACAACTATCATTAACAACAAAATTTTTTTCATAATACCTCAAACACTTTCTTTGGCTTAATAATACCTTCTTTAAACTCTCCTATTGCAAACATCTTATCACTATAAATCATAAATACAATCCCATTATCAAAACGAGTATGATTTTTTATAAACATTCCATGACCAACACGTTCTTTTTCTTGTTCACTCAAATTATATTTAGGAACATCCACATAATTTATTGGATTTAAAAGATTTTTTTCTACATCCTCAAAAGATTTTAAATCTTCTAATTTTACGGCAGAATCAATATTAAACATACCTGATTGTATTCTTATTAAATCAGTCAGATAACCGCCGCAACCCAATTTTTGTCCCAAATCATTGGCAATTGAACGAATGTAAGTCCCCCCACCACATTCAACGTAAATTTTTGCACTCTGTGAGTTAAAATCAAAATCTCGCATTTCAATTTTATAAATACTAACTTTTCGCGGTTTAATCTCAACTTCTTGTCCGCTACGTGCATAATCATAGAGTTTTTTGCCATTTACTTTTATCGCCGAATAAATCGGAGGAAGCTGCTCAATCTCACCTTCAAAATCCTTTAACGCTCCTTCTATCTCTATAGCACTCACTTTTTTATCATAAGATTCTACAATTTGACCTTCTCTATCGTAAGTATCTGTCCTACTACCAAACTGGACAGTAGCTAAATACGCTTTATTAGAAGTCAAATATTCAATAAGCTTTGTTGCTTTTCCTATACAAACAGGCAGAACCCCTTGTGCAAAAGGATCCAGGGTTCCAGTATGACCAATTTGTTTAATATGAATAATCTTACGTAATGTCGCTATCACATCAAAAGATGTCATACCAACAGGTTTGTAGACATTCAAAAAACCGAACAACTACTTGATTTCCCCTCTTGAAATTTTATTTATCAAATCAACAACCCTTGAAGATTCTTCCAAACCATTAGTATAAACAAACTTTAACTCCGGCGTTAGACGCAAACGTAAAACCTTACCTACATGATAACGAATTTTTGGTGTCGATTTCTCAATAACTTCTTTGGATGTTTTAATATCATCTTCAGAACCCAAAACACTATAAATTACACGTGCGAAAGAATTATCGTGCGAAACCTCAACGTCTACTATAGACACAACTCCTTTCAAACCTCTAATTTCTTTTCTGAGAATTTCAGAGATATCACGCATTAATTCTTTTCTTACTCGTTCATTTCTTAGTGTCATAATTTATTTTTCCTATAAAGATGTTCTTTCTATTTCTTCAGTTGTTGAAACTTGAATTATATCGCCTTCTTTAAGATCATTAAACTTGCCGAACGAAATACCACATTCAAAGCCTTGTGCAACTTCTTTAACATCATCTTTGAAACGTTTAAGCTGCTCAATTGCTCCTCTAAATATTTCAACACCATCTCTAAGAATAACGGCATCTTTAGAACGAACGATTTTACCTTCAGTAACATAACATCCTGCGATTTTACCGGTTTTTCCGATAGTGAATACTTGACGAACTTCGGCTTTTCCGAGTTCAACTTCTTTAATTTCAGGGTCTAATAAAGACAACATCGTCTTTTCAACATCTTCAAGAACTTGATAAATAATATCATATTTCTTGATTGTAACCCCTTCTTTTTCAGCCGCAGCCATAGCATTAGAATCTTCTTTTACAGTAAAGCCTAAAATTAAAGCACCTGATGCAGCAGCGAGCATAACATCCGCTTCTGAAATATCGCCTACACCAACGTGAATAATTTTTGGTAAAATTTCTTTTGACTCTAATTGGGCAATAGCCTGAGTTACAGCTTCCGCAGAACCGTTTGTGTTAGCCTTAATGATCAAATTCAACTGAGGAATTTCTTCTCCACCTGCTACCGCTTCACGTCTTATATGAGCCGGAAGCATAGCATCAAGTCGTTTTGTACGAGCTTTTTCTTTACGTTCTTCGCAAATAGCCTTCATTTCTTTTTCATTTTTTACAACTTTGAAATTATCTCCCGCCTGCGGAACCTCAGAAAGCCCTAAAATTTCAACCGGAGTAGAAGGTTCAGCTTTTTGTATTCTTTCACCACTATCTGAAAGTAATGCTCTCACTCGACCGCAAGCCGTACCAACAACAACACAGTTACCTGTTCTTAAGGTACCATTTTGAACAAGAAGTGTTGCAACAGGTCCTTTGCCCTTGTCAAGATTAGCTTCAATTACAACGCCGGAAGCTTCAGCCTTAGGATTAGCTTTGAGATCTTGGATATCAGCCACAAGAAGAATATATTCCAACAATTCGTCAATACCTGTACCTTGCAAAGCTGAAACTTTAATAGTAATAGTTGTTCCACCCCAAGCTTCCGGAACAAGTCCGTGTTCAGTTAACTGCTGCAAAACTCTATCAGGATTGGCATCCGGTTTATCAACCTTATTAACCGCAACAATAATAGGAATTTCAGCTGCTTTAGCATGGTTAATCGCTTCAACTGTTTGAGGCATTATACCGTCATCAGCCGCAACAACAAGAATTGCAATATCCGTTGCCTGAGCTCCTCTTGCACGCATTTCGGTAAAAGCTTCGTGACCCGGAGTATCCAAGAATACAATCTTTTTCTCCTTATTATCATCAAGATAAACCGTGTAAGCACCGATTGATTGAGTAATTCCGCCAACTTCGGTTGCAACAATTTTATGTTTTGTAGCTCGAATACTGTCTAAAAGTGTTGTTTTACCATGGTCAACGTGTCCCATAATACTAATAACAGGGGCTCTGCGTTTTAGAAGTTTTTTATCAATATTTGCAAAAGCATTCTTTTCTTCTTCTTTAGCGAGTTCTTCTTCAATATAAGCATCAACATCCTCTGTTAATACTTCCAATTCAAACTCTGCACAAACTTTTTTGATAACATCAACATCGATAAGCTGGTTAACCGTAGCCATAACACCATTAAGCATTAAAAACTTAACAATTTCTGCCGGTGTTTTGTTAATTTTTTCAGACAATTCTGATATAGTCATAGCATTTGTTACAACTATTTGTTTAACTTCTTCTATTGCCTCTGATCTTTGCGTTCTTTTTTTATGATGTTGAGCAGCAGCCTTTTCTAATGAAATTCTTTCCTGTTCTTCTTTTCTGTTAAAATCTTTATCTTTTCTAGTAGATTTATGTCTTGAATTTCCTGCGGGAGGACCACCCGGTTTGTTTGTATAAATATCTTGCGGAATAATACGTCTTTCGAGCGGTTTTTTACCGGCAAAATCTCTTGTTGGAGTACCTGTACCTTGTGGTCTGTCTCCTCTAACAAAGCGTCTTTCCCCGGGTTTTTCATCTTTTTTGAATGGTCTTCTTGGCGGACGATCAGTATTCGCACCATCCAAAGGACGTTTTGGAGCATGCCTTACAATTTCAAGCCGGCTTGCAGGTCTGGCTATTTCTACACGCCTTACCTTCTCAACTTTTGGTCTTTCAACTTTTTCTACTATAGGTTTTACTTCAGGCTTAACTTCGGGTTTTACCTCCTCCACTTTTGGTTCTTCTTTAGGTGGCTCAGGTGCAGGCTTAGCTTTTTTAACTATAAATGCTTTTGGCTTTTCTTTTTTAACACCGCCACCTTCTAAAAAAGCTTTCAATCTTTTTATTTGATCTTGAGTTACGGAACTGGAATGAGTTTTTCCTGTAACGCCAATCTGTGCAAATTTCTCAACGGCTTCTTTACTTGAAATCCCCAGTTCTTTTGCAACTTCACTTATTCTAACTGTTTCGTAACTCATCTAATAATTGTCCTTTCAATTCTTGTGGTATAGCGACTTTCAAATGTTTACCCAACTTATTTTTTTGAAAAGCCTTTTCTATACAAGATTTATTATAGCAGAGATATACTGATCTGCCAAATGTTAAAGAATTTGGCTGTACGACAGGCTTTGAGGTTTTATAGTCCGCCGTTATTTTTATTAAATCATCTTTATTTTTGATGTTCCAACAACCAATACACCTTCTTTCCGTCAAAACAGCACTCCTGATTATTTCACCTGTGCCAGTTTTTCAAGCTTCAATTTTTGGTCATACTCTATCAAAAGATTTATGAGTTCCTCTAAATCTCCGTCAATTACAGTCCATACATTGAGGTTATGACCTATACGGTGATCCGTCAAACGTCCTTGAGGGAAATTATATGTCCTTATTCGTTCACTTCTATCGCCTGTTCCAACCTGCGAACGTCTAAGATCGGTTATTTCCTGCATCTGTTTTTGAACTTCCATATCATAAAGTTTGGAACGCAAAATTTGCATTGCACGTTCTTTGTTTTGAAGTTGAGAACGTTCTTCCGTACAGAAAATCATAATTCCAGTCGGTTTGTGAAATAAGCGAGCCGCAGTTTCAACTTTGTTAACGTTTTGACCGCCCGCACCGCCGGAACGAGCGGTAGACATTTCAATATCTTCAGGTTTAATTTCGATTTCAACATCATCAACTTCCGGCATAACAGCAACTGTAGCTGTTGAAGTATGCACCCTTCCCTGAGACTCCGTCTCCGGAACCCTTTGAACTCGGTGAACTCCTGATTCATATTTCAATTGCGAATAAACACTGTCACCCTTTATAGAAATAATAATCTCAGAGTATCCGCCAGCTTCGCATTCCGTTTTAGACAAGATTTGAGTTTGCCAACCCTGTTTGTCCGCAAATTTTAAATACATTCTTGCAAGATCACCAGCGAAAATGTTAGCCTCATCACCACCCGCACCACCGCGGATTTCCAACATAATATCCTTATCGTCCATAGGATCTTTCGGAAGTAAAAGCCGTTTCATGCGTTCCTCATATTCGGGCAATTTTGCTTCATTTTCATCAATATCAGCCTTGAGCATTGAACGCATATCTTCATCTTTTTCGCCCTGAAGAAGTTCTTTATCATCGTCAATTGTCTTGGTCGCTTTCAGCCAGTCATAATAAAGTTCAACAGTTTCTTCCATAGACTTACGCTGTTTGGACAGATCTCGAAACTTGTTGTAATCCTGAATAACAGCCGGATCAGACAAAGTTTCACCCAATTCTTTGTATTTCTTCTCTATTTGAAGTATTTGATCTAACATATCTTTCATACTTTGATGATATCAAGAACATACATTTTTTACAACAAATAAAAAAGAGTGGAGTCAAAAAGACTAATCCGCCAGGCAAACGAACCTCGGGTCGTAGTCATAGCGATTGCGGTCGTTACCACCGTCCGTGTTACCACTGAGGAAGGTGCGGTAGCGAGAGGTAGTGCTCGTACTCGAGTACTCCTCTGACGACCACAGGTGGAAGTACGAAACAGAAGAAGGGTCAATGCCCAGTTTTGCTACTTCTGTAGTATCCCAGCTTGCATTCTGTTGTCCTTGGTACGCACTTACGCTTGAGAGGCTTGGGTATACTGCTTTTGCTATGTTTGCAAGTTCTGTCATGTCAGG
>JAFUUC010000066.1 GCA_017471365.1 bacterium | reverse complement strand
TATATTTTCCCAGACAGTACGATTTCACATATAGATTGATAATTTTTTTTGAAAGTTAAGCACAATAAGGTTTTCCGAATTTTCTTCATATTGAGGAAAATTCTCATACCATTTTTTTATTGTCTGTTTTTTGTCCGTCAATTTCTATACCCAAGACAGTAGTTATTATTGCTTTTCAATGGAAAATATAAATTTCACAAGCAAAATGAGAATATACACAAAGTTGAAAAGTCGGAAATTTGAAATTTTGAAGCCGGATGTGAACTACCAAGTAATATGAGAAATGCGACACAAGACGGGAATAGTTAATATAACTTAATAATAGGTATGTTTATATATGTGAAAATTTTGTTTAAAATTTTTGCGGAACTTTTTGTAGCAGTTTTTATACTGAAATATTGATAAAAAATAATATAAATACTTAACAGGTAATTTGATAAAATTAGTAAATTCTCACGCAAACGGAACTTAAACGGAACCGTTTTGCCGGAACTTGCGGAACTAATTTTTAAAAAAATTGTACAAAATAAAAAATTTATGGTAAAGTCCATGGTATAGAGTATCGGGTCGGAATTTGATACTTACTGGTTACAAAAGAAAGGATTATATTTGTAAACCACATAATAAGTTTCATAAAACCTTAAAATATAAGGTATTTGTTTTATTCCGACAAAAGAATAATAGTGTTTCATAATAAATTGTGAATTTATTATGTTAGTTTGCAATATATTTTCTTTCTTATGTTGATTATAAGGAGAAAATAAATGACAAAAGAATATATTACCACTCAAGAATTGGCAATAATTAGAGGTGTATCGACCCGTGCTATTCGTAAATCTATAAAAGCTAATAACTATGTTGCAAGAAAAAACGGTAAAAGTTATGAAATTCTTATTTCATCATTAGAACCGTATATACAAGAAAAAATAAGGAGAAATTATGTTATATCTAACGAAGAAGATATAAACATTACAGAAGCTGAAAAGAAATTAGCACTAGCAAAATTTGATTTTATTCAAGAATTTAGGAAATTTCGATTACATAAAAAATCGGCTACAACTAAGGATTTTTTAACACTTTATAGAACAAATATAAAGTATGTTTATTTATATGATTTATTGGGTAAAGTTGGTGTTAGTTCAATATATCGCTGGGAACGAGCATTAAAAGATAGTAATGATAATTGGAAATCACTTGTAAATAAATACACATCACATGTTGAACCATCAGCTTTAACGGATATAGAAGAAAAAACTTTTTTAAGTTTGCTATTGAACACAAATCAACTAAATATCAGTAAGGCAGTAAGTCTTACAAAACATATTTTATCCGAAAGAGGAATGACTAAATTCGCATCTCATATGTCATATAGACGATTTATCGAAAAATACAAAAAAGAACATTATGATATATGGGTATTTTCAAGAGAGGGTACAAAAGCATTACGAGATAAAGTTGTTCCATATATTGAGAGGGATATTTCTAAAATTGAAGTGGGAGATGTTCTTATTGCCGACGGACATCGTCTTGCTTTTCAAGTAATAAATCCTTTTGACGGTAAACCATGCAGACCAACTCTTGTTGCATATCAGGATTGGAAATCAGGTGCAATGGTCGGTTTTGAAATTATGATAGAAGAAAATACTCAATGTATTGCCTCTGCTTTGCGTAATGCAATTATAAATTTAGGTCGAATTCCTAAATATATTTATCAAGATAACGGTAAAGCTTTTAAGTCGAAATATTTTACAGAAACAGACGGAATAACAGGGTTATTTGTAAAATTAGGAATTACGCCTATTTTTGCAAAACCATATAATGCTAAAGCAAAACCAATAGAACGATTCTTTAGAGAAATGCAAGATAGTTTTGAAAGATTATTGCCGTCATTTGTAGGTTCAAATATAAATAATAAACCCGCATATTTAAAAAGAAATGAAAAATTTCATAAAAATATTCATATTGATTATATTCCTAGCATTGAACAGGTTATTGAACTTATTCATAAATGGCTATGTTTTCACTATTCGCAACCGTGTTCTAATGTGGCAGGAAAGACAATAGGTGAAGTTCTTGAAAGTGGAAGATTTTGTTCCGGAGTAGATATATCTAAACTGGATGATTTAATGATGGTTACCGAAATTAAGAAAATTGGCAGAAATGGAATCCGTTTTCTAAAATCAGACTATTATGATGAAAGTTTGTATGGTTTAAGAACACAAGTTGTAATAAAATATAGTCTTTTTGATTTGTCTCAAATAAAAGTATACTCAATAAAAGGAAAATTTCTATGTATTGCAAAACGGCTTGAACCTATAAATCCTCTTGCAAATCACATAGGAAATGCAAAAGATATTGAGGATTTAAAACAAAAATTAAAACAACAAAAACTATTAGAAAAACAAACTATAAATACTTATATTTCCGAAATAAAGAAAACACAAAAATTGTTACCTGTTTTTGATAATCACGAAGATTATGATGAATATAAATCAATAGAGGATAAGAAATTAGCTATATCTGTAATAAATGAAGCAGAAGATTCTAAAGATAGCATTGTTTTTTCTAATAATTATGAAAGGTACGAATATCTTAAAAACAAAGATGATATTACAGAAGATGAATCAGAATGGTTAGAAAATTATGAAAATTCTTCTGAATATCAATTAATTTATGGGCAAGGGGAGGATAACTAATGAAAAATACTTTTGTAAAAACCAAAAATGTTAAAGCATTTATATCGCTTGCGACAAAATTGAATAATGCTCCAAAAAATTCGCCCAAAATGGGATTAGTCTTTGGTGAACCTGGACTAGGGAAAACAAATGCTATTATATGGTGGGCGGTAAAACAAGATGCAATTTTGATTACTGCGAAAAATGGAATGTCAGCCCGTTGGTTTTTGGCAGAGCTTGTTGCAGATTTAGGCGAAAGCCCACATTTTAACATTCCAATATTGTTTGAACAAGCAGTTCGCCATTTAATAGAACACCCAAGAATGTTAATTGTAGATGAGGTAGATTATTTAATAAACAGTTCAAAAGCAGTTGAAACAATAAGAGATTTACATGATAAAACAGGTATACCTGTTTTGCTTGTGGGAATGGGAATGCTTGATAAAAAATTAATTCGTTTTAAACACTTATTTGATAGAATAATAGAAATTTACCGATTTGTACCATTTGATATTGATGATGTTAAGGAAATAGTAAATACCCTGTCGGAAGTGGAAATAGAAGATACAACTATTGAAACATTGTATCAAAAAGCAAATCGTTTCAGACAAATAGTAAAATATATAACAAAAATGGAAAATTTGGCAAAAACAAATGGATATAAAGTAATTACGAATAAGGAATTGTGGTGGTAATATGGCAAAAAATAATAAAAAGATAGAAAGCGAAATAACAAAAATTGCTAAAAAGTTGAATATTTTTACTATTCAAGACATAGAAGTATTACTGGAAAAACCTGCAATAGAAATTATACCTATTGTTGAAAGTTTAGTTAAACAAAAAATTATAAAAAAGGACAATAATTCGTATATCTATATTCAAGCAGAGAACATTTTTCCATTGCAACAGACAGAAACGAAACCTACAAAGCAAAAATATAACTACAATAGAGAATACAAAGACCGTTTACCTTTAAAAACTTTACCTTTTAAACCCGAAAAACCAAAAGAAATATATTTTAGACATATTAACGAAATGGAAGGATTTAAGGAATATTTCTTTTCGCCGCAACCAAGAAAGGATTATGTAAAAAATATTATGCGAATACTAAAAGCGGCTCATAATTTGAGAGGTAAGAAATTAGAAAATTTTTTAAAAGAAAATAATATGACTGTCAGCAAATACAAAAAACTAAAATTAGATATTGCTTTAAGAGGTTTAAGACCACTATTAAACAAAAAGTTAAATCCACAGGAACCCGCAGAAATATATTATTTTTTTAAAGAATATTATCTTTCACCTGTGAGATTATCCGCTAAAGATTCAAGAGAACTCGCTATTCAAAGATTTGAAAGACTGACAAACATGAATATTTGCAGAGACCACATCAGACAGTCAAAATACATGTTGGCAATTTTACAAACTGAATATTCAAAGGAGGATATAGAAAAATACAGAAATCCCAATTTTTCTGAATTTGATGTAGAAAATATGTTTCATGAATAAATTAAAAAGAGTTTGTATAAATTTGTTTATGCAAACTCTTTTTTAATGTTTGATTTTTAAAAGTTTTTTATAATTTTAATATCCAAGTACTAAATAATATAAAACTCTTAACACAGACGATTTTGAACAGGTTTTGAACACTATTTTAATTATGCACAAGCACCAAATTTTTCCAAAGTTAAGTCTGATATTTTTTTACTTACATCAGTTCCCAAATTATTCATAATGATTTCATCAAAATCTGTGTAGTCTATATCCCTCACATTATGGGAAATACAATTATACAAATATTCAGAGAATGTACTTGATGTAATAATGACAATTGGTTCATTATATATATCTTGTTTAACAGCAGGTACATACTTAGGTGTTATAACAATCGTATATTTACCACCAATTTTTTCTCTATGAACTCTTAATCTACCTGCATTTAAAGAAGATAATTTATGCGCAGTAGATTTACCGTCAACTGCAAATTTTTTCTTTCGTGAAATATGTTCATATAAACATTCTATATCTGTATTGCCTGCACCACCTCGCCATTTTGCATCTACATTATAAAACATGTTAAAACCATCGGTTAAAGTTTCTTCAAACTTATAACAATCACCATTTTCTTCATTTGAAGCATAATGGTCTATTAATTTTGGTAATTTTAAAAGTTCATCAATGACAGGATCAAATTCTCCGATTTCTTCCAAAAGTTCTTTTGGATAAAAACTATATATTTCTTTAACTACATCTATTTCTAATCTTTCTTCATCTTTTAAGTTTAACGGTAATTCATCAAAACTGTAATTTTCTAACAACAAAGAAATAAATGAAATCAATTCGGGATTTAGTGTTATATATCCTCTTGTTGCATTCCTACCAGTAGGCTGGCTTTTGCTACCTTCATTTGAGGGATGATACAATTTACACAAAAAATCCCCCTCATGTTTTTTAATAAGTCCAATTTGTTCAAATAGTGTTTGAGTAAAAGTTTCCCACTCATGAACATTATTTACATAAGTATGTTCTTTTTCTTTTAAAATCAAAGCCAATTCATCATTTGATTTACTGCGCATATTAAGGATATCTTGAACTAATTTTTCATAGTTTTTAGTATTAATTGTTTCTAAAAATGCTAAGATGCATTCATACTCTTGATTATACAATCTACCATTTAGTCTTGAATCCAACATTAACTTAAAAATAAGTCTAAATAAATATAAATTAAACTTGTGAGGCGTGCCACTCCCAGGATGAGGAAATTGCATTGCAAACAACATAGTTATAAATATTTTTTGAAGTTTTGTTTCATCTTCAATATGTTTTAAAAATAAGTTTCCTAAAGGACTAAAAATGAATTTTAACTCTCTACCTACTTTATGTTTATAGCCAAACATCCAATATTGAAGCGTATTAATTCTATGGTTAATTGCATCAAGAGGTCTTTCTTGAGGATTTCTTGTTTTATACATACCTATCAATGCTAAGCGATCTTGCATTCTATGTTTTTCCTCATCGGATATATCCTTATTGCAATTGTTTTTAACATCTAATGCTATTGCTTTTATTAGGTCATATTTGCAAGTATGCTTATATAAAATTATTCTTTCATCTTCAACTTGAATTGGCATTTAACCTCCTATACCTGATACAATTTTATATAATAACAATGGAGGAACAGATTCCCCAATCATTGTTCTTATAAATGTATCTGTTGCATCTTTTGGGAAATCTATATCTTTTGGTATTGAATGAACAATAAAGGTTTCTAATAATGTTAAAACTCTTGCATCGGAATATGTTCCGTCAGACTTTAATCTTCCCGGATGTACATTGTTATGAGAACTCATACTTCCACAAAATGTTGTTCGTGCCGGTGCTGGTTCATTCCAATTCATTCTTTTAAAAGTATTATGAAACCCTTTTATTCTTTCTCCATTTTCTTTTTTCGGGTAATAAACTTCATTTGTAAGAGCAGATTTACCTGTCGGGGTATGCATTAATGCCTCAACAGCCCTGCTATTTTGGATTTTTGCATTATGCCATTTTATGTTAGATGTTTCTCCAGATTCTAAACTTGGCAAATATCCAATGACGTCTTTTAACGGTATTTCTTTTTGTTTTTCGGGATTTTCCCATTTTAATCCTTTTTTATACATTTTAATTATTGCTCTTGGTCTACTTTGGGAAATCCCGTAATCTTTTGCATTTAACACTTGTGCTTCAATAATATAATTATGGCTATACTTATCTTCTAATATTTCGTTTAAAGTAAGAAATTGATTGTTATATGGGAATTTCATTTCTAAAAAGCGTGGGACATTTTCTATCAATATATAGTCAAAATCAGCAGAATCAATTATGTCAATAATATCAAAGATCAAAAAATTTCTTTTATCTTTTTCAAATTGTTGTTGTTTCTTATTTTTTCCTAAAGTGCTTACCCCTTGACATGGCGGTGTCGCAAGAAGAAATTTTACATTATTTTTCTTTGTTATGTCTATTATTTGTTTTTTTATTTCAAAATCTTGAATACTCCCTGATATCATTTTAGTTTTTTTATGAAGATACTTGTAGCAGTTAGCTCTTTTTTCTATCAGTTCATTTGCACAAATAATATCCACATTACTTTTATCTAAAAGCAATTCCCCAATTCCCGCACTTGAACATAATGATATACCTTTAATTTTATCCATTTATCATACCTGCGACTTGTTTAAGCAAAAGAGGTGGTATTGACTCTCCAATGCATTGTCTAACTAATATTTCAGGGGTATCATCGGGAATATTCCAATTTGTTGGCATAGAATTTATTATCATGAGTTCAAGTGGTGTTAGAACTCTTGCATCAGAATATGTGCCATCAGGTTTTAATCTTCCTGGATGAACATTTCTTTGAGAACTAATAGCATCATTCCTCATTGTTATAGTTGGGGCAGGTTCATCCCAACGAATTCTTCTATAAGAAGAATTGTATCCTTTTATTGGTGTTCCGTCCGGTTTTTTAGGATAAAATTCCTCATTATCAAATGCAGATTTCCCTGTAGGCGTATGTTGTAACCATTCTATGTGCGAATCAGCATGTTTTCTTGCAAAATGCCATTTTATGTCTGATTTTTGACCAGATTCAAGACTAGGAAGTTTACCTATTGCTTCCCTTACAGATACCATTTTACTTTGTTTTTGTGGCCAATTCCATTTTAAATTCTTTTTATAGAGCTTTGTAATGGCTCTTTTTCTGTGTTGCGGGACACCATAATCGGCAGCATCTAACACCTTAGCATCAATATTGTATAAATCACCCAACTCTTTGTTTAATAAGCTTTCTAATGAATAATATTCATTATCAATTAATAATTTTGCTGTTAAAAATGTTGGAACATTTTCTATAAGTATATAACTTGGTTTAAATTCTTTAATGATTTTGATTGCTTGTAAAATTAAATAATTGCGATTATCAACTTCTATGCTTTCTTGCGAACGATTTTTCCCTGCAACACTAAATCCTTGACAAGGTGGAGAAATTAGCATAAATTCTATATCATATTTTTTTGCTGTATTTATAATATTTCTAAATACTTTTTCATCGCAAATATCCCCAACAATAACATTTGCATTAGAATGTGCATGTTTATACAATTCGGCTCTTTTGGGAATTAACTCATTTGCTACAACAATATCAATGTTAATGTCATCAAAATACAACTCTCCAATTCCTGCACTTGAAAATAGAGAAATCCCGCATATTTTCTTATTCTCCGAAGTCTTCTTTTTCATTGATATTCCCTACTTAATACTATAATAAATATGACAAAAGTGCAATTTGTAACAGGTAAAATAATTAAAAAAATATTAACTTTTAAAGTCATGACAAGGTTTTTGTAGATAATTAACATAGGGATAAGATGTACTTATCGTAATCTTAGGAGAAAAAGAATGGTTGATACTGATTATCTAAATGAAGAACGAATAAAATTATGGGAAAGAGTTACGCAACAAGAAAAAACAATTGAAAAGTTGCAAAAAGATTTAGAAATTGCAAATAGCAAAATCAAAGAAAATGAAGTTGCGATAAACAATAGAATGTCAGATGATGAAAAGTCTGCAAAACAAGCTTCCAAAGAAGCATCTATGTATAGAAATAGAGCTAAAGAAAAAATAGACGAAGTTGAAAAATTATCTAACGATTTAATTAATAAATATAACGAATTGCAAAATCTTGTTAATGAAAATGTAGAAAGTAAAAGAAGTATAAATTTGCAGTTAAAAGGCATAGAACAAAAAGAACAACAGATTTCACAAATTCAAGAAAATATAAATAATACTCATGCCCAAATTCAACCACTTGTAAACAGTATTAATCAAAGTACGAACATTCTTTCTGAGATAACAAAACTTAAAAACGGTATAAGTGAAAAACATAGTGAAAGTTTAGATATTCAAAAGAAAATTGAAAACTTATATGAATTGGCAACAAAACAAAAATTAGATATAACAAAAATTAAAAATCAAATTGCAGGATATAATCAAAAAAATCCTGAAACGGGAAAAGAAGAATTTATTGACGGACTTAAACAAGAATTAGAGCAAAGTTTTAATGATTTGCAAGAAGATTTTGATAATGAAAAAACAAATATAAAAACTTTTCAAGAAGAAAAAACAAATGATGTAAATATTTTTATGGATGATATGAAAACAAAATACGACGATTTAATACACCAGATTGAAAATTTATTACCAAGAGCTATGACGGCAGGATTAAGCTCTGCATATCAAGCAAAAAGAGAAGCAGAAGAAAATACATATAATTTAGCATACCGTTCGTTCAGGCGTTCATTGATTTGGATGTTCATAGTTGCTATTGTTCCAGTAGCTTTAAGCATATATATGTTTTTTGGATTGCATTATGATATTCAAACAATTATTAATGATACTCCAAAAGTTATGACCGCAGTTCTTGCATTATACGCTCCTATATTTTGGTTAGCATATTCGGCAAATAAGCGAATGAATCTTTCTAAACGATTAATTGAAGAATATACATATAAAGAGTCTTTAAGTAAAACTTTTGAAGGATTATCAAAACAAATTGAAAATATAGAAAATGAGGATGTTGCCAATGATTTAAAATCAAAATTGTTATACATAATCGTTTCAATGAATTCGGAAAATCCAGGTAAGCTTATAAAAGGATATAACAAACCGGATCATCCAGTTATGGATATAATAAATAATAGTGTTCGTCTTACAGACTCTATACAAAATTTAGCTCAGATGCCTATATTGGGTAAAATATGTTCACCCATAGTTGAAGCAATAAATGAACAAAAACAAATACAATTAGATAAAATTGATAAAGGTTTCAAAGCAAATGCAGTTATAAATCGTGCAAACAAATATGAAGAAGATGAGGAACAATAAATGAATTATTTTCGTCAAAAAGAACCAACAAGTGCCCATGAAGTATATCTTATGAGTAAACAACGAAATCCTATTGTTGAAACAGATAAAAATATGGAAAAAAGTTTACACGAAAATATCAAACAAACAAGTTTATTAAATGAAACTCATAATATAAATAAAGAAACTTCAAAAATCGTTCAAAGCTTATCAAATATTATATCCGAAAATAATAGAACTGCTGAAAAACAATTTAAAATTACACTAATAATTTCCATAATTACAGGTTTGTTTGCTGCCGGTTCTTTTCTACTTGCATTATTGCAATTAATAAAATAATAAAATTAAACTTGTAAATTTCCGACTAAATTCTCAAACTATGTGTGAATTTTTCTCAAACCAACTGTTAATTTACAGTGAGTACTCTTTTTAGTGTGTGAAGGAAATATTACAAAAATTTTATATTTGCTAAAAGTAAAAGTTTTTGTATATAATATAGTTAATTACTAACTTCAGGAGGTACAATGGAAAATATTTTATCTAATTATTCAAATAATAACGCAAGACCGGCTATAAACCCTACGAGAATCAAGGTAGTTGGTGTTGGCGGCGGTGGTGGAAACGCTGTTAACAGAATGATGAAGGCTAAACTTGCCGGTGTTGATTTTTGGCTTATGAACACAGATTTACAAGTCTTGAATTGTAGTAATGTTCAAAATAAATTGCAAATCGGTAAAGAAACAACAAAAGGACTTGGTTCCGGTGGAGACCCTTCTACCGGCGAAAGAGCTGCTTTGGAAATGAAAGAGGAAATCACTAAGGCTCTTGACAATACTGATATGCTATTTATTACTGCTGGAATGGGTGGTGGTACAGGTACCGGTGCTGCTCCTGTAATTGCTCAAATTTCCAAAGATCTAGGTATTTTGACAATTGCTTTTGTTACCAAACCTTTCTTCTGGGAAGGTAAAAAGAGAATGGCTCAGGCTGAAGCCGGAATTGAAAAATTAAAAAAATACGTTGATGCTATTCTTGTTGTTCCTAATGATAAACTTTTACAGGTTGTTGAACGTCAAATTGGTGTAAGAGAGGCATTCTGTGTTACGGATGAAGTGCTTTACAGAGGTATTCAAGGGCTTTCGGATATCATTACTATTCCGGGTATGATAAATATTGACTTTGCAGATGTAAGAAAAGTTGTTAAAGATTCCGGTACAGCTTTGATGGGTATTGGACGAGCTCAGGGTGAAGGTCGTGCTGTTAAAGCGGCTGAAATGGCTATTAATTCTCAGCTTCTTGAATCTTCTATTGATGGTGCAAGTGGCATTATTGTTAATATTACAGGCAGTTCCAATATGACATTGTATGAAATCAATGATGCAACAAGTGTTATTAATAATGTTGTTAAAGACGATGCAGATGTAATTATTGGTACAGCAATAAATGAGTCATTGCAGAATGAAATTCAAATAACTGTTATTGCAACAGGTTTTGCAGAAAAAACAGAAAAAAGTCCATTGCAGATGTCTGCGGCAGAATATTTCCAAGGTAAGACGACTTCTGCTCCGACAAGTTCTGCATCATTTGGCTTTCCGCAAATAAATTTAGACGTACCTGATTTTATGAAAAAAAATTAGAGGATTTAAAATGTCAGAACCCGAAGTTATACAATATCAAACACAAGGTGTTTGCTGCCAGCTTATGCAAGTTGCAATACAAGACGGAAAAGTTGTCGACAGTGAATTTTTCGGCGGCTGCAACGGGAATTTAAAAGGAATAAAAAACCTTATTCGTGGAATGGATATTGACGAAGTTATTGACCGTTTGAAAGGTGTCCCTTGTGGAGCAAAAACAACAAGTTGCCCTGATCAATTGGCGGCGTGTTTAATGCAGTATAAAGAACAAAAATTGGCACAAGCCAGCTAAGTATTTCCATTTTTTCTTATAAATTTAATCTCATAACCCAATATATCAGCGATAATAAGCATTTCTCTATGAGTTATTGTTTCGTTGCGTAATTTATTGGAAAGATTTTGCATGGAGTATGGTTTTTTTAATCGGTTTGCAAGTGCCTGTGCTAATTCTGTTAAACTTACGTTTACGTCAAGCAAAACTTTTTTTAAATCGTTTATTATCGACATATTTAACTCCATTTATCCATTTAAAATTATATAAATAAATTGATATTTTAATGAATAAATTACTAATCTAATTGACAAATAAATTTATTAATGTAATTCTAAACGAATAAATTTAGACAATGTTAGATTATGTAAAAAAGGAGAAAGATTTATGGAAATGATGAAGAAATTGATTGCCGCCAAAGAGACCACCCCTCGCATACAGCATCACTTGAGTGGGGACAAAAGTAGGTTGGGGTTACTACCCCAACACGTAAAATTCCCCTCGCCACGCGGGAGATACAAAGCGAACCGCCGCAGCGGAGCGAGGACGTGTGAG
>JAFUUC010000065.1 GCA_017471365.1 bacterium | reverse complement strand
AATTGACTTGTTCTTATCCATTATACTATCCGGATCGGATATACAACTCTTATTATAAGTAAGAATTACAGGTATACCGTCACCTAAAACCAGTGCAACCGGAGCCATGAACTCTTCTCCCATAGAAGTGTCACCTTTTCCAAGTGCTGCTGCTGTGTTCAAGTCCACAACATCTACTGTCTTTTCTTCCTCGCCGTCTATGTATTTGATTGCCTTGTAAGGAATACATTCTGTGAACGCTGAATTAGTACCGTCACAGATCTTTATAATCTTCTTGTATTTGCTTAATTCTTCTGCAAATTCCGCGGTAGATGAATAAGTATTGTTAATCCCGCCATGCAAGTCAAGCATATTTAAGCCTTGAACCAATTTAGCTTCAGTGACTTTTTTCTGATTACCGTCGACTTTAGAATTGATATTTACCATTATAGTCGGTAGTGTCATAGCGGCGACTACACCGATAATTGCCAGGGTGATTAGGACTTCTGCCAATGTGAAGGCTGCTTTAGCCCTAACGGGAACACCCCTCACCCCTAACCCCTCTCCCACAAGTGGCGAGGGGGATATAATGTGTTGGGGTAGTAACCCCAACCTACATTTACCACTAGGCTGTAATTCGCTAGCAGCTTTGGTTTGCTGAGTTGCACCCCATGTAAAGTCCTGTAATTGCTCACCTTTAGCACTATCGATAGCTGCAAATGCACATGGGACAAGGGTTTTAGCTAATAGCCCCCCCCCCCCATAGGGTCAAAATGCAGTCATAGTGCGGGTTTTCAGGTTTGAAATTGTCCATAAGCCTTGCCTTTCCGTCGTTTTGACTGTTTTTAATTCTTAACTTCCTCGCGTGTATATATTAAACACTCTACCATTATAAACTATTTTTTTATCTTCCGCAAGACCACACCCCGTAGTACAAAATAAATTCAAACTTAGGCAGCAATCACGCCACTGCTGAGCTAAAAATTCTAAAATAAATATATAAAGAAACCAAAACTAATAAAACTCCGCTTATTTTCATTATCTTCTCTGAAAAATTATAAAATTTTTCACCGGAATTTTTCAATTTAGATGTTAAAAATCCTGCCATAATCAAAATTAAACCTTGACCTAGTGAAAATAAAAACAACATTATTACTGCCGAAGTTATATTTGCACTAATCGAGGCAATTCCCATTATGCTCGCCAAAATTGGAGTAGAACAAGGAGTGCCTATTATGGCAAAAACTGCACCCAAAAGCAGTGGGTACAAAAAATCACTGTTAATATTGTTCTTAGGAATTTCTTTAATTAACACAGGAAGTTGAAACTCCATAACTCCAAGAATATTCAACCCCATAATTAAAATTATCGAAGCTACAATAAGCAAAAAATAAGGATTGCCAACAAATATTTTACCTGTAATTGCACAAATAGTACCTATTATGGCAAAAATTATACTGGCACCTATTACAAAGAAAATCATTTGTAATAAAGTTTTTAAAGGTTTTTCATCTGAGTATCCCCCGACGTAGCCTATTATCAAAGGCAACATCGAAAGCGAGCAAGGAGAAACAGACGCTACTAAACCTCCAAGAAAAGATGCTACAAATAATATGTATATGCTCGTTTGATTTGAAAAAAGAGCGTTCAAACTTTCCATTATTTTAGTTCCTTGATATATTTTTCCATTTCTTCTTTAGGTACAGCAGATTCCAATCGACGACATTGAGTACCGTCAGAATTTAGCATAATCACTGTTGGAACAAGTGTCACATTATATTTGTCTATCATCTTATTTTTCATATCGTCTCTACTGTCAACAATAATCTCTGTATATGCAATTTTATCCTTATACTTTGGTAAAAGTTCTTGAAATACTCTCTCTACCTGTTGACACTCAAGACACATCGTCGATGAGAATTTTATAATCTGTGGTTTACCTTTTGTCTGAGCTTCTGCAATGTCACTTTTGCTCGAAGAAATTCCCCAAAAAGCTAGCACCGGAATAATTAAAATCGCCAAAATTGTTATAATCGTTTTTTTATTCATGATATTTCCTTTCCTGATGATTATAACACATTATTTTTTCCCGGTAGAATTTTTGCAATAAGTAACATGGACAAAAATTTTAGTCCGCTACACAAAAGAATTTAACACTAACACCATAACGCTGATCCCGTAACCCCCCTCCAGAACTGTAACACGTCGAACCAGGAATACTATTTGAACCGGAAAGTACATATGCATTTGCCGCACCAGCTCCAGAACTACTCCAAAAGTTAAAACTGCTTGTATTTATAAGCCCTAGATTTGAAGCAACCTGTTCATCCCACTTTTTTGTAACCATTCCACCAGGACCACAACTTAAAGTTATTTGTTCTCCTTGATACAATGCTGATATAACTGTGGCTAACTCCTGACCAGATGGCAAATGCCCACCCTGATTTTTACACTCTACCATAGCTCCTACCCAGTAATCATTGTTATCATTGTATTCACAAGCATTGATACTATACCCTGGTTGACCTTTGTAATCGCTGCAACTTACCGGTGTTGGATATTTAGCCTGGCTGATT
>JAFUUC010000064.1 GCA_017471365.1 bacterium | reverse complement strand
ATCATTCATACCTCCGTGGAGATCTAACATGTTTAGTCCTTGGATAAGTTTAGCTTCGATTACAGCTTTTTGGTTTTAGTCAGCTTTTTCGTTGATCTTTGCGATGAGTGTCGGCAGAGTCATTGCTGCGACTACTCCTATGACTGCAAGGGTGATTAGAACTTCGGCTAGTGTGAACGCAGCCTTGCCCCTTGCGGGGAACAGACCCACCCTCAGTCCCTCCCTAGCTAGGGAGGGAAGTTTTTTCAGTGGTGGCGTATTTATGTACGTAGTACCCTTTCCCACAAGTGGCGAGGGGGATATAATGTGTTGGGGTAGTAACCCCAACCTACATTTATCCCCACTCAAATAATACTGTGGGCGAGGGGAATTAACTTTTCTCCCTCCATGGATAGGGAGGGTTGGGGTGGGTTGTTTAATGTGGCATATCGACCCACCCATACCTATCCCTATAGTAACTTTGTTCGGTTTGACAAAATGTTTGTCTGATTTTTTCATACTTATCTCCTTTACATAATTTGTAATGTTTATGTAATGTTTATGTAATATACAAGTCATTTTATATTTGTTGCAAACTTTTGTCAAGTGGAAAGAAACTTGATGTAAAATGCAACGAAAATTAGCAGAAAGCGGCACTGGTTGGGCTCTTTACTTACCGAAAGATATTTTACGCTTATTAGGATATGATCCAAAAAATACCGTAGTTCAATACAAATTTGAACGTGATTTGCTCAAAATAGAAAAAGTTAATCCTAATGAAGTTAGCAATAATTTTTTACTAAAAAAAATAAATAAAAGCGGAAATGGTTACAGTCTTTATTTGTCAGCTTCTATCGTACAGTTATTGGAACTGACACCTGAAAATGACGAAGTAAAATACACTATAGATGGAGAAGTTTTATATATAAAAAAAGCCTAAATTTGATCTAAAGAAATTGCTTTTACTCCGGCATAGCGGGCTTTATCCATTAATTTTACAACTGCACCGTGCGTAGCATCTCCGTCAGTTTCGATCAAAAGTCCGTCAGGATAATTTTTAATTTCTTTTGCCAAAACAGTCCCTAAAATATCTTCTGATATTTCTTCATTATTTATATAATATTTATTATTTTTTGTGACTTGAACAGTTAAAATTTGAGGATCTTTTTCAAGTTTTTCAGCTTCTACGTTTTCAGGAACACTCAAACTTATCCCTTGCTGATCTAATAAAGGTGCGACAACCATCATTATAATCAGAAGAACAAGAAAAATATCCGTTAACGGAGTAATATTAATTTCACTAAACATTTCTTTCATTTATTATTCCTCCTCCGTTGGAATTTGAACACTATTTCTTTCCAGTTTTTCTTGTTCTTTTTTGTTGAGAGGTTCCCCGGCTACGACGAGTTTGTGGTATTCGGCATTTTGTGCTGCGTTCATTATATCCATAATTTTCGCACTCTTAATATTTTTGTCTGCTTTAACTACCAATTCGGGTTTATCTCCTTCCGGTTTGGCGGCGACAAGCTGATCTGTCAACTGTGAAGCATCAACAAGTGTTCCGTTTATATACATAGCACCGTCAGCTGTCACTGAAACCGTAACTTTGGTATCCTCAATATTAACCCCATTATTGACTTCCGGAACATCTACAGCATTATCCATAGATTGAAATGAGGGTGCTACAACCATCATTATGATTAACAATACCAAAAAAATGTCTGTTAATGGTGTAATATTGATTTCTGAAAATATTTTACCTTTTTTATCTTTACCGAATGCCATTTTATTTTACCTGTTATAAATTAACCTTTGAAGATGTATATGCCGGTTTAGTTTCTTCCTCTGAGTCAACAAAACTTAAGAACAACAATTTGATCAATTGGAAATCGTCTTCAAAATGTTTAACAATTGATTGGAAAGAGTTAAAGAAAATAACCGCAACAATAGCAACACCAAGACCAAGAGCTGTTGCAATCAATGCAGAACCAATACCGTACATAACATCTGCTGCTTGAGCGGCATGACCGGCTGCTGCCATATCTTTAAATGTAAACAAAATTCTTGTAACCGTACCCAACAAACCTAAAAATGGAGCAATACCGCCAATTGTACCAAGAATAGATAAATGACTCTCAAGTTTTCTTGCTGCCAATGCCGCAGAAATATCAAAAGAACGTGAAAAACCTTCTTTTTGTTCTGTAAAAATTCTTACCGCTTCTTCAATAACTTCGCCGATAACACCGCCGCAACGAAGTGCCGTATCTTGAGCAGCTCCCAAATCACCTTTAGAAAGTTCTCTATTAAGCTCTTTCATGTAAATAGTGATATTTCTTTGATTTTTCTTGTAGTAAGACCATTTGCTAATAACAACGCCCACTACCAAAATAGAACACAAAAAGATCGGTAGTAATATCCACCAGTCCATTTTAATTGCTTCAATAAGTAATTCCATAGTTTTGATCCTCTTTTCTTTATTACTCTAATATTTTGTCGCACTAAATACGTTATAGTCAAATGTAAATTGAATATCAACGCTTGAATTTTTATACTCAGCCGGCAAAGGTCTGAACGGTGCTGCCAAATGTACAGCATTCAACGCAGCCTTGTCTGCATTTGGAGCTCCTGATGATTTCAAAACCCTACAGGACAACAATCTTCCGTCTTTTGCGATTTTGAATAACAGGACAACACGTTTACTTTCATTTCCTTTAGGGGGATCCCAAGACATTTTGATACGTCTTTGAAGTTCTCTCATATAAGGTCCAAAATCAGGTTCTCTAATAGCGTCAATTCCCGGTCTGCCTCCGCCCCCACCAGGATTACCTCCACCTGATCCTGAGCCGGAACCACCTGAACCGGTACCACTACCGGATGTCCCTGAACCCGAACCGGAAGCAAGCTTTTTACCTGCACCTGAACCACTTCCAACAGGAGCAAAGGACGGATTTGGAGAATATGTTCCCCCTCCTTTTGTACCGCCACCATTTGAACTTCCTGAACCGCTAATAGGACCGGTTGCATACTGACCGGTAGATGTTCCACCCGCCGGAACCGGTACTTTGAACGGAGAACCGGTAGGTTTTAATGCCGGTCTTGGTGTCATAGGCGGTTTAATAGAAGGTTTTGCCGTAGGTGGTTGAGGTTTTGCTATCTCCGGTTTTGGTATAGCTTTGCTAACAGGTTGATTTGATGGCACATTTTTTTGTGTTGTTGTCTGTTGTGCCTTTTTATTGTCAGCCTTTTTAGGTGATGTTGGCATAATACTATTTATTATAGACTTTTTCTTCGGTGCTGGAGATGGAGAAGATGCGGCTGCGGGTTTTGAACTCGGAGCTTGATTTGCCGCAGGCATTGAAACAGGTAATTTTGGATTATTAATGCCACCTGTTCTTGAATTTCGATCTGCACGATACCTTGTATTTTTATCCTTTGGAGTATCTTCTTTATCTACAAGAACAAATTCAATATCATTATTCTTTGGCTTAGGTTTTGAAAATTTCAAAAAATCCACTCCAAAAAGTGCCAATATTAATGTAATTAACCATAAAGTTAAAAGTGTAGACGGATGAAGAATTGCGGAAATCGTAAGTCCTTTTTTCAAACTAATTGAGCCGTAATCTTTGTCTCTTGTAACAGCCGGCATTTCATACATCGACTTTGAATTTTCATTCAAAACCTTGTCTTCTTTTATGTTTTCAGTATATTTACCTAATATTGACATTTTATTCCCTAATCTTCTGTGCCAATTTTTAATCTCTCTCAAAAATATGATTAAGATTATTCTCCAAATTACTAATCTTCATCGTTTAAAGGACTAACCGTAATAGGTTGTGTCAGGACAAGTTCAACTTTCGCATTCACAGGAATTTCAACTTCTGAACCTTTATCCCATATCGATTTAACCAGCCCGCCACCGGAACCTACTTCATTTTTCATTATAAGACCTTTACCCAGCCCTGCAAGGTGAGAAGAATTTCTTTCTTCATCATCAAAATTCACTGAATACTCATTTGGACTACCAAATTTTTGATCTCCGAGTAAAGTGCCTGTTTGATCTTCAGTTTTAACAACTGCGGAAATAGGAATTTTCTGACCTGCCGGAGTGA
This sequence comes from bacterium, assembly GCA_017471365.1. GTDB lineage: Bacteria > Cyanobacteriota > Vampirovibrionia > Gastranaerophilales > Gastranaerophilaceae > Zag111. Next base: position 1,853 of record JAFUUC010000064.1, on the reverse strand, counting down.
CAATGGAAGAAAACCGCAAAGTAAGCTTTCCATTTACTGAACCATGCCTTGCCGGAGAAACTTCAATAACATTTCCGTTAATTAAACTTCCTACAGGTGCAATTTTTTTACCCCTGTAATAGTAATCCTGTGAAAGTGCAAGTTTAACTTCCTGCCCTACAGTTGCATTCTGAGAGCTTATAGGAATCATAAAAATCCCTCTAAACTCATCCCCCGCAGGAACGGTAACAACACGATTTATCAAGGTATTTGACTGACTATAACTTTGTTCAGCCAAAACTACTCCCGCAGAAGCAAGTATCAATGCTGTCAAAATTATAATTCTTTTCATCAGATTTCCTCCCTGAACGGTCATAAATCCCTACAATAATTAGTATAACCTTTTAATGTATTTTGTCAATTTATTAAGGTGTCGGATTTGTTATATTAGCAGACTGAGTTAGCACAATAATGAGTCTTTCCCCTGCGTTAATTTTGGTATGATGCCCCATTTGTCTTTTGCCCCCCGGGCGAATTTGCAAAGTTGCACTTCTATGATTCCAGGAGATTCCCTGAAATTTACTCTGATAATGCGGCATTTTCACATATTCAGCAGGATCAGTTAGTTCTCCTCCCCACATGTTGTTATTTGAGGTGTAAATATAACCTTCAATCGGAATTTCATCTCCACTTGCTAGTACAATTTTGTTAATTTTAACTTTCATTGAAGCATTTGTTCCAACAATAGGCTCATTAATTTTCTCTATATAACCATAGAACTCGGTTCCTTTAGGTAATATTGTCATCTCCTCTACATATAAATCGTCCGTAGAAAGAAATTTTACTTTGTAACCTTGCGGACAAGTTTCCGTGGAAATCTGCTGAAGATTTATAACAGGAACAAACGTTCCGGCAGCCAAGGTAGTTTCATCATATCCCCGCATGTCAAGCTGAATTTCTTTAATCGTGTTTGCAGCAAGCACATTTTGCATAGATAATACTGCTAAAATCGCTAAACCTGTCAAAAATCTTTTCATACGTGTATTATAACAATTTTCAGAAGATTATCAAGTATATGTGCAAGTTCAATACACATGAGACTAGCGTCATTACTGAACATCGCTAACGATATAATCAAATGAATAGACCCTGAAATAAATTCAGGGTGACAATAAGATTTCCCTCCCTAGCTAGATCCAGCCTATCTTTCCCTCCCTTGTTAGGGAGGGTTAGGGTGGGTGGTTGAATCTTGCATAGAGGTCAAAATAAACTCCAAGCTTGCCGGTTTAGTAACCCATCCCCGTCCCTTCCCTAACAAGGGAAGGGAGTATAAATGAGTTCTTTATTCAAGGGAGGAAGTTTAGTTATCCGCCAGGCAAACGAACCTCGGGTAGTAGTTATTGCGACTGTTGTAGTCATTACCGTACGTGTAACCACTGTCGAAGCGGCGGATGCGAGAGCTATTGCTCGTACTCGAGAGCTCCTCTGACGACCACAGGTAGAAGATCGAAACAGAAGAAGGGTCAATGCCCAGTTTTGCTACCTCTGTAGTATCCCAGCTTGCGGATTGGGTACTTTGGTATGCACCTACACTTGAGAGGCTTGGATATACTGCTTTTGCTATGTTTGCCAGTTCTGTCATGTCAGGTAGGTGACCACCCATGTCACGACATGTAACTACCGCACCAACCCAGTAGTCTGTTTCTCCTGAGAATGGGCAGTGAGTAATTTCCGGATACTTAGAATTTCCTAAGTAAGTTGAACAATCCAATTTTGGTGGAGATGTTAGTCCGTCTGTTTGTTTAATAATATTGTAACCGGCTATTGTCGCTATAGTTGCAGCTTGGGTTTCACTGCCTCCACCTCCGCCGCCT
>JAFUUC010000007.1 GCA_017471365.1 bacterium | reverse complement strand
TTGTGTGCGTAGCACCCTCACCCGAATTTCTAATGCTCAGTTTTCGCATTGAAATTCTTCCCTCTCCCGCAATTGGCGAGGGGAATTTTACGTGTTGGGGTAGTAACCCCAACCTACATTTATCCCCACTCAAATGATGCTCTGGGCGAGGAGGCGTTTTCGTAAATTGTAGGGTAGACTTTTGTCTAACAAAATCAACTACCTTTGTTCTTAAATTCGTCATAATTCTTTCTCCTATTAGTATTATTTACTTCATTATGAATAGTATAATATATATTTGAATTGTATATTATCTAAAATAGAATATATACTGTAGAATATTTTATGTCAACTGGATAGTATTGTTGTATGACAATTGATATTGAGAGTGTTCACGAAAAATTCTCACAGAAAATACAAATTGAACGGGTTAAAAAAAAATTGTCACAGGAAAAATTAGCAGAACTTGCAAATATTCACCGAACAACTGTTAGTGCAATTGAAAGACAAGCTATGTCACCAAGTCTTGAAACGATATGCCACATAGCAAACGCACTGAATCTATCTTTGAAAGAAATTTTTAATTTTAATTTTTAAAAAAATAAGTGCTGAGAATTTTACTCAACACTTATTTTTCATCTTGATTTTTATTTTTATACCATAGCCATTTCACTTTGGAAAGGGTTTGAAGAACAATTACCAAGAACGCTAGATTTAATTTCTGCCAAATCTTGCTGCATTAGTCTTCTTGGAGATCCGTCTTCCATTGAGTGATTTCTTAACAAATATGAAGGGTGGAAAATAGCCATTGATCTGTAACTTTTACCATTTACATTCACTTCAAACCATTGACCGCGAACTTTTGAAATTTGAAGTTTCTTCTCATTTCTAAAAGATTTTAATGCTGTTGCACCACAGAAAATAATTGCTTTTGGGTTCATAATATCGATTTGTGCCAGTAAATATTTTTCGCACATAGCCTTTTCAACATCAGTTGGAACTCTGTTTTCAGGGGGTCTGCATTTTACAGTGTTTATAATATAAAGATCATTTTGTCTTGAAATTCCGGCTTCTTCCAAAAATTGATTTAAAAGTTTGCCGGCTCTGCCAACAAATGGTGTACCGGTTTCATCTTCGGTTTCCCCCGGAGCTTCACCGATCAAAACAATCTTTGCAGTTTCAGGATTACCGTCGGAAAAAACGACATTATTCCTTGTTGAAGCTAATGCACAATCCATACAATTTTCACACTTTGATTGCAAAATATCCAAACAACCTTTTTTAATCATTAATTCTCTCCCGCTTATCTATTTTTCTCTAAAATACCCGATATCATATTTTCTACAATATCTTTTTAATTCCTTAATTATTATATCAGATAATAAAAATACTGCAATTAAATTTGGAACTGCTAAAAATAAAGTAAACGCATCAGACAAATTTACAACACTTTTTAAATTCATAGCTGAACCAATAACAATAAATACGCAATAAATTATTTGAAAAGTTCTTGTAGAGATCTTAGATTCTCCAAACAAAAAATTCCAGCTCTTTGTTCCGTAGTATGAGCCGCAAAGCATTGTAGATAAAACAAAACAAGCAGCCATAAAAGTTAACAACACCGGGAAGAAAGGACAAACACTTCCAAAAGCTCTTGAAGTTAACTCTATTCCTTCAATGCCGTTTGTATTCAAATAAGCTCCCGTAACAACAATTATAAAAGCTGTAGAAGCCCCAACAATAACAGTATCAACAAAAGGCTGTAACATAGCAATAAATGCCTGTGCAACAGGTTTACTTGTTTTTACGGCGGAAAAAGCAATTGAAGCTGTACCAAGTCCGGCTTCATTTGCAAACATTGCTCGCCTGAATCCCCATAACATACATCCAAACAAGCCACCACCCACAACAGCCTGAGGTTTAAATGCTTCTTTTACAATCAAAACAATAGTTTGTGGCACATGATGAATATTTAACAAACAAATTATAAATGCTGAAAATACGTACAAACTACACATCACAGGAGTAACTTTGGATGTAAATTTGCCGATAGATTTAATACCACCTATGACAGTTACATAAGTAATAAGAGCAACAATAAGACCAAAAAGCCATCTTTGATCTGCAAAAAATCCTGTGACATTTGCAATCTGAGTGGTAATAGCGTTTATTTGAAACAAATTCCACCCGCCAATCATTGCAAAAATACAGCAAATTGCATAAATATTTGCAAGATATGGAGCAAAAGGTTTTATCCAACTTGCCCGTAAACCATTTATAATATAATACATAGGTCCACCGGAAGAAGATCCGTCTTTATTTATTTGCCTGAATTTAATTCCCAACAAAACTTCTGAAAACTTTAATGCCATAGAAAAAATTCCGGCAATAATCATCCAAAAAATAACCCCCGGTCCACCAACAGAAACAGCCAATGCAGACCCGACAACATTTCCCATACCGGCGGAAGCTGATATTGTGGCAGTCAATGCCTGAAAAGATGAAACTTCACCACGTTTTTTACGTTTGATAACGTCTTCGTGTTGAAATTTTTTAGTTAAAAGATTTATAGCATGTTCAAATCCCCAAAAACCGATAAAACGAGTTCGGAAAGTAAAATAAACGGCGGCAATCATCAAAAGCAAAATCAAAAACTCAACACGTACACCATTTACCGTGACGTGAGAAAAAATTATTCCAGAAATTTTGTTCGCCACAGGCGACAAAAAACTATCTATCCGGCCGTCTAAATTCATAACTAAATTGTAATATAAACATAACGTCGAGCAAGTTTTCCAACTTTTAACAATTTTTCGTAAAAACAAAAAAAAGGTACTGAAAAATTCAGCACCCACAGAAAGATTGATTATGATGGATGATTAAGCTTTACTATTTTCCCCTTTAAATTTTATTTTCCCCGATTTAAAAAATTTCTTTTTCTTTATTTTCCCGTATTTTCTTTTTCAATTCCCTTACATTTATATAAACAATTTTTTTTATAAAAAATTGCCATATATTTTATATACTACTTAATATTTCTTCATAATTGCTTTGAAGAATTAATTTGAGGCGGTTGGTAGGATATAGACTGGACAAGTGCATTAAAAATTAAAGGATTTATATTACCATTTTTTACATCGGAGTATAAAACCATTAGTGCTTTTTGGTTTGAATATGCATCTTTATAAACGCGTTTTTCAGTTAGAGCGGAGTATCTGTCGGCAAGATTTAAAATTTGTAAATTGATATCCGGAGGAAGTTCTTTCAAATGGTGATAACGTACAAGTTTCAAGGATTCTTCACTCAAACCGGAATTTTTTAAAAGTTCATAACCAAGTTCAGTGTGTAACCCCATAATTCTATATTCTTCAGGGGAGAGAGAACCGGGTTTGTTCAAAATTTCACGTGGGATTAAAACTTTACCAAAGTCATGTAGTAATGCACCTTCTTTCAAAGATTTTATATCAACATACTGTTTCAAAGATGCAGGAAGATTTTTGGCAATAGCTGATGATATTTCAACAGTTTCTCTGGCATGTTCAGACATTACGTTTTTTAGTTCATCCATATTTAGTTCAAGCGGCAGATTATTTTTTGCTAAAATTCTTTCTATTTCAGGATTTTGAGCAATCATTTTACGAATTTCCTGCTCAGAACATAATTTTGCAGGCGAAGAATATTGAAAACTATCTTCAATTTTACCATTGAAGGCAGTCCTGGAACTATATTTTTTTGTTTGAAAATTTTGTTCCGGAGCGGATACACGCAAATTCCGGTTAAAGATTCCCATTCCCACTGACTAAAACTACCTTTAATTTTCTACACGCCTACACTTATATAAAGGTTTTATTTCCATATAAATTGCCTTTTTGAATAAAAAAAATGTAAAGATTTTTAATAATTAAAAGAAACAGTGATAAAATTTGAAAAATATGAAATCAATTAAGAATGTTTTAATATGTGGAATAGGTGCTATAGGCTCAATTTACGCCTATAAGATCAACAAAATTTTTCCGGAAAATCTTAAAATTTTGGTTGATAAAAAACGACTTGAAAATTACAAAAAAAATCCAAAGATTTTTAATAATGAAAAATTGAACCTTAATTACATCCTTCCTGAAGAAACAACATACAAAGCTGATTTAATCATCATCGCAACAAAATATAATGCACTTCAAGAAGTCGTAGAGAACATTGAAAACTTTATTAAAAAAGATACCATAATAATATCGCTTTTAAATGGAGTAACAAGTGAAGAAGAAATTGCTTCAAAATATGGTTGGAAGCACGTTTTGTTATCCTATTTTATTGGTCATAGTGCGATGAGAAATGGTAATATAATTACATATGACGGAATAGGATCAATAGTTTTTGGGGCAAAAGATAATGGCATTACTGACAAAAATGATGTCGAAGTTTTAAAAAATTATTTTGACAGTGTAAAAATAAATTATCAAATTCCAGAGGATATTTGGCGTTCTTTATGGCTAAAATACATGTTAAACGTAAGTTCAAATCAACTATCTGCAATTTTGCACACAACTTTTGGACAAATGCAGTCAAACCACAAATTTATGGAATTGATGAAAAACGTAATGAAAGAAGTACAAATTATTGCTCAGTATGAAGGTGTAAATAACACAGAAACTATGGTGAATGAAGCCGTTGAGAATTTCAAAAAAATGAGTCCTGAAGGAAAAACATCAATGCTTCAAGATGTGGAAGCCAAAAGAAAAACGGAGGTTGAAATGTTTGCCGGACATATTATAAGTCTCGGTCAGAAGTATAACATTCAAACTCCGTACAACTGCTTCTTGAAGGAGATGATTGAAATCATCCATGGATTATAAAATCCATATTAAAATCAGAATTTTTGAAGCAGTTTAAATAGATATCTTAACATTTCTAGTACTTCCAATAACTAAAGTATATTTTTATTATTAGCAAGTGGATATTACCCAGCTAGCTAGTATTTTTGTGGTACAGTATTATTTATGAAAAAGTATGATTTCTATATAGTTCCAACACCAATAGGAAATTTGGGTGACATAACACTGAGAGCTATTGATGTTTTAAATTCGGTTGATCTTATTGCTTGTGAAGATAGTCGTAACACGCAAAAACTTTTAAATCATTTCAACATAAAAACAAAATGTATTTCTTATCACAAATACAATGAACACGAACGTATAGAAAAGATTATTGAATTTTTACAAAGCGGGAAATCAATCGCCCTAGTTTCAGATGCCGGAACCCCCTTGATTTGTGACCCGGGTTCGGTAATCGTAAAAGAATTGAGAAAAAACGGTTTTTCGATAACAGCACTACCCGGTGCAAACGCAGTTATCACATTACTTTCACAAGTTTCACGGGAGGATGAAGAATTTTCATTTGTCGGATTTTTACCAAAAACTCAGAATCAGATCGAAAATATTATAAAAAATTATTCTACTTCAGATCTAATTTTTTACGAATCGCCAAACAGAATTTTAAATACATTGAACATTATTAAAAATATTCGACCAACTGCCAAAATAGCATTCGGTCGAGAACTTACAAAAGTTTTTGAAGAAGTTGTTATCGATTCAGTAGATAATGTAATTAATCATCTTGAACAAAATATTATTAAGGGAGAATTTGTAGTTTTAATTTTCCGATCAAGTGAAAATATTGAGCAATTAAAATTACAAAAAAGAATAAAATTATTGCAAGACAAAGGTTTCAGTGCAAAAGATATTTCGATAATTTTATCGGAGTTGTATTCAATAAACAAAAACGAAATTTATAAGTTGGTAATTGGTAAATAGTTGTAAATTTTTTTTCTTTTTTAAATAATTTATGCTACAATTTTGTAGGAGAATAGAGAAGTTTGTAAAAGGAATGAATTTTTGAAGTTTACAGCGGCACAAAAACTATTATTTGCAATATCATTAGCCTTATTAACTCAAAATATAAGTTTTGCATCAGATGATGTTTGGGGTTCTATGGGGTTAGGTGAAGATGCCGCAAATACCGGATCTTATAACTCTATATTTAATCAGTATGCACCTGCCGGTAACGAAACATATGCACCTTCTTATAATGATCAAACATATTACTCTGATTCGGATTCTGAAGCGGCAAGCAAAGAAGGTAAAACAATTAAAAGTATAGAGTTTTATGGATTAAATTCTGTTCCGGAGTCTGAAATTCTTGTAAAAATGCAAATGAAAGAAGGAGAAGCTTATACTCGTTCTTCAATGCAGACGGATTTGAAAACGATTTATGACACCGGATTTTTCACAGAAAAAATGAAAGCTGTTCCAACTTTAAATAGTGACGGTACGATTTCAATAAAAATAGTCTTAGAAGAAAATATACCGGTCAAAGATTTTACCATTGAGGGGAATACTGTAATTCCTACCGAAGATATTTTTATGACCCTTTCTGAAATGAAAGGTAAACCTCAAAATATTGCCCAAATTAATGAAGCAATATCAAAAATTCAAGAGTTATACAATTCTAAAGGTTACATTTTGGCAAGGATATCTTCTGTAAGTGATGATCCTGATGGAACGATTAATATTGAAATCAAAGAGGGTATTATAGACAAAATCATGATTGAAGGTAACGAAAAAACAAAGGATTATATCGTTGCCCGCAATATTTTGACCGAACCCGGAATGATTTATAATGAAAATCTTATTAAAGAAGATTTGGTAAGGCTTTATGCAACACAAGCATTCAAAGATGTAACTCGTGAAATTGAGCCAAGTGAAGATATTCCTGATGCATATGATATTACAATTAAAGTTGTAGAACAGCGTTCAACAAGCATTTCTGTTGGAGGTGGTCTTGATACTGTAACGGGGCTTTTTGGTTCAATGGGAATTTCGGAAAACAATTTCCGGGGCAGAGCTGAAAAAATTTCTTTAACTGGTTTGGCTGGTACAGGCATAATTCTTAACGATTCATCTGTCAAAGATCACATGAATATTCAAGCTGAATTGAGTTATTTCAAACCATATTTCTTTAATGCTGATACCTCTTTAAACACCAGATTGTTCTTTAGAGATTTTGGATCTTACCAAATTCCTCTAGCTGTTGAAAGAAGATATGGTGGTGAAGTTACAGTGGCTCACAGATTAAAATTTAATCGTCATGCAACTGCAACATTCAGTTTGGGACTTGAAGACATAAATGTTAAAGAAGGTGACTTCAATAGAATTTCACAATTATACAGAGAATACAATGTACCGTTATCTGAACGTGCAAAACAACTTGAGGGTGGAATGTTTTTATCATTAAGCCCGGCTTTACTTTATGATACTAGAGATTCTGCAACAGTTACAAGGCATGGTACAATGGCAAGTTTAAGATTTGATGAGAATATCGGTCTTAATGGATTTGATAAAACAAATGGTAAACTTACCGGTATGATTAAACAATACATACCTATTGCAAAGAAATCGTCTTTATCTTTCACAGCTAAAGGTGGCGGGGCAATTCACGGTGATATTCCTGAAGTTATGGCATATCGTTTAGGTGGTCCTTATACTATTAGAGGCTTCAAGATGAGTGGTGTTGGTACAGGTAATGCGTTCATAATGGGTTCTGCTGAATTTGCAACACCAATACCATTTATGGACAGGACAAGAATTTCTTTTCTTAATAACATAAGATTTACAATGTGGGCTGATGCCGGCAAAGTATTTGACGGTACAGTTTCAGATAAAATCTACGACAGACCTATGTATGCAGTTTCTGTCGGTGTAGGTTTAAAAGTATTTATCCCTGGAATGGGACCGTTGTCGATCGATTATGGTCTGCCGCTCACACACTCAGGACGTAATGGTTCCAAACACGGATACTTTACTTTCGGTGTAGGGGATTTGTTGTACTAATTTAAATTAAATAGGAGGTAATATATGAAAACAAAATTGATGACACTTTTAATGGCTGCGGGTTTGGCTTTGTCAATTGGATGTCAAGCTAATGCCGAGGTTGGTTATATTGATTATCAAAGAATTTTGGAAAACTATCCTGCGGCACAACAAGCTGTTAAGGAAATCGATGCTAAAGGTCTTGAATTACAGCAATATATGCTCGAAAAAGAAAAGCAATATAAAGGTTTAAGCACCCCTTTGCAAAAACAAAATTTTGAATCTCAAACAGCGAATGAATTGAAATCAAAACAAGATGCATTGTACAAATTGCAACAAGACAAAGAAACTCAAATTCTTAATCAGGTTAAGACGGCAGCACGTGCTGTAATGGTTGCACAAAAACTTGATGCTGTAGTTTCAGATCAGGTTGTATTTGTAGGCGGTGTTGATATAACGGATCAAGTTATTCAAAGATTGAAATAGTCAGGTGTTTTGATGAATTATACAGATGACGGCAGACAGTACCACATAGGCTTGAAAGAGGGCGATGTCGGTAAATATGTTATTTTACCGGGCGACCCGAAGCGGTGTGTAAAAATTGCACAATATTTTGATGATTACGAACTTATTGGCGATAGCCGCGAATTTGTGACTTATACAGGTTATCTTAACGGTGTAAAGGTAAGTGTTTGTTCAACCGGAATAGGAGGACCTTCAGCTTCTATTGCAATGGAAGAATTAACCAAAATTGGAGCAGATACATTTATCAGAGTTGGTACTTGCGGTGGTATGGATTTGAACGTCAAAGGCGGTGATATTGTAATTGCGACCGGTGCAATTCGTATGGAAGGTACAAGTAAAGAATATGCTCCTATTGAATTTCCGGCAGTAGCGAATTATGATATCACTTCTGCACTTGTTCGAGCTGCAAAAAAACTTGATTATAGCTATCATACCGGTATTGTACAGTGTAAAGATTCTTTTTATGGTCAGCATAATCCTGAAAAAATGCCTGTAAGTTATGAATTGTTAAATAAATGGGAAGCTTGGAAACGCTTGGGATGTCTTGCGTCTGAAATGGAGTCTGCCGCTTTGTTTGTTGTTGCAAGTTATTTAAAAGTTCGTGTAGGTTCGGTATTTTTAGTCGTGGCAAATCAAGAAAGACAGAAAGCCGGATTGGAAAATCCAATAGTTCATGATACCGACAAAGCTATTAAAACGGCTATTGAGGGGATTAAAATATTAATGTAAGTTGAAATTTTTATTCAACACAAATTCGGAGAAAGCATATGTTTGGTAAAAATAGAATGGAATACGTTATAAAAAGTTGTTCGGCTGAAAATCCTCAGGAACTTCAAAATTTGCTTAATGAAATGTCAATGAACGGTTGGGATTTATACAGCATGCACGAAGTTGGCGATGAAGAATCCGAAGCCGAATTAAATTGTATATTTATGCGTGAAGTTAAATCTGACAAAAATTCTGATTCTGACATAATAAGTATTTCTGATTTTAAGAGTCAAATAGAAAGAATGCTTTCACCAAAACTTACCGAATACGAAACTTGTCTTGAAATTCAGGCAAAAATTAAACATGAAAGAGAAGAAATTAATCGTATAAAAGCGGAGTTAGACAATGAAACATCTACTTCCAGAAAACGCCTCAATGATAGAATTTCTGCCGGCTTAAAAGAACTTGACGATTTAAAAGCACAACTTAATAAAGCAACTTCTCCTGATTTGATGTATTCAAAACTTAAAGAAGAAAAACTTGCTATATACTTAAGTGAAGAACTTTTAGGTTTTATTGACTCAGAACGAGAAAATTTTGGCGAAGAACAACTAATTGCAGAAACCGTAAAATCTAGACTCAAATTGACAGAGGAAATAGGATATATTTTCCCAAAAGTTGTTTTTAAAGATGATGAGAACCTTAATCCGTGTGAATTTAGTATAAAAATTCGCGGCATAGAAATGTTTAAAGCAACAGTTTATCCTGAATATAAAGTTTTTTATGCTGATGAAATTCATACGGAACATAAAATTAAAAATTCTGTAGAATTAGAAGATGAAATTACTAATCGTAAAATTGTATGGATTCCAAAAAATCTTTGTAAAGACTTTTGGCAAAAGGGAATGACTTCATCAGAATATATTGCTCATGCTCTTGAATATGTCACAATCAAGCATGTTGATGATCTTCTTGATTATGAAGATATTGATAAATACCTAAATGTTGTTGAAAAAGAAAATGCGTTTTTAGTAGACAATATTGTACCTGATGTTTTGAATTATTCCGACATCAAATATATTATGACAAGCTTGATTAAGGAAAAAGTATCTATTAAAAATATAACTTACGTATTTGAAAAGATTAATGACTTTGCTCAAGAGGGTGGAACAAACGATATTCTTAATAAAATAAGACTTTCACTTTCAAGACAGATTTGCAAAAATTATGTAAACGAAGACGCAGAGACTATTAGTGCATTTGAATTATCAGAAAAAACCCTTTCGGAAGTCATTATAGGTTTTGATGATACAGAAGATTCGCTAATACGAATTGACGGCTCAGTGGCAGAAAAAATCGCAGACAGAATAACAAAAAAAGCCAAAAAATTAAATATTTATAATCCCTGTGTGATAGTTCCAATGGAATACAGACAAATTCTTTTTACCCTTTTGTCATTATACATAAACAATATTTCTGTTTTGGCACAAGAAGAATTAAGTTGTTATTTTAAACTTGATAGTCTTGGCGAAGTTTAAAAAAATACTTCGTTATTCTTGAGCAGAACCTGCTTCATATCCTGGAACAAGTAATGCAAGAGGTATTACACGTGCAAGCATGTCACCAAATGAAGAACCTTTATTTGTCAATGATGCAGCCATACAAACATCATCTACGTGAGGAGCAAAATCTGTTGCTCTAATATCACGATCAATTTCTTTGTGATAAATTTTTTCATTCAAGAAATTTGAAACTCTGTTTCCGGCAAAAATTCCAACAGACAAAGAAGCAAGAGTACTAACTGCATTCGGAATATTTTGTAGACATGCGTTTATAATTTTTGCAGGTTTAGTATTTTTTGCAATTTGAGGCATAGCTTTTTGTAAAGTTTCAGCATACTTGTTAAACATTCTTGATCCAAATCCCACACAAGCAACCGGTACAAGCACATTACCAAGAATTTGATTTACTACCTCACGTTTTTTTGCTTTAATATTTCTTTTATCAACAATAGAGCCGCCGACAAAACCACCCAAAACCGAAGCCGAAGCTACTCCAATAATTTCAGGTTCCTCATAAATAATAGCATTAGTTCCGTGCTTATATTTGAATAAAGCCCAGTCTTTCCAATTTGTTTTCAAAATTCTTGCAGGATTTAGAGAAAACCCTTTCATTTTTGCCAGAACGGCTACAGCAGATAATACTCCCACAGCAGCAGAACCAAGGATTATCGCTTTTTCTCCATGCGAAAGATTATTGTCATCAAAATGCGTAAAATTTAAATTTTTCGGTTTGCTACCTGCCACAGGAGGTAGGTTATGAACTGTTGATATGCCTGATTTTATCTTATCTATCATTTTAAATTTAACCTTCTATTGGCTTTATTGTAGCAAAAACTAAACAAAGAAAATATTGCCATATATAATTAATTACGTAAATATTTGTTACAACATTTTATGCTAATATAGATTTCAATGTTGTGTATACAACATGTAATTTTTGATTATCTTTTGAAATAATTTGTAAATCAGACTGAATTTCATTTAACAAATCTTCATTATCTTTAATTTTTTCTTCTATAAACAATTCGTATATATTTACATCTAAAATATTAGCAATTTTTGAAAGATTTTCGGCAGTAGGATAATTTTTGCCTGTTTCTATTTTACTAAGTGAAATTGTATCAATACCAACGATTTCGGCGAGTTTGTCCTGGGTAATTTTTTTCAATTTACGATAATTTTGTATTCTTTTACCTAAAGTTTTTTTTATGTCCATGTGAACCTCTTGGTAATAATTTTTTTATACTTAGATTTAAGATTTAATAAATTTAAAATATTAATTATTGATTTATTAGTTTTAAAAGTATATAATCAATAAAAAGGAGAAATTATATGAAACAATTAAAAAATGTTACTACGGTAAAAGAAACGAGCAATGGGTTGTTTTCCTCCCTAGCTGGCAAATGTAGGTTGGGGTTACTACCCCAACACGTAAAATCCCCCTCGCCACTTGTGGGAGAGGGTACTACGCACACAAACACGCCACAACTGAAAGGACTTCCCTCCCTAGCTAGGGAGGGAATGAGGATGGGTCTGTTCCCCGCAAGGGGCAAGGCAGCTTTTACACTAGCCGAAGTCCTAATCACCCTGGCAGTCATTGGAGTAGTCGCAGCAATGACCCTGCCAACACTCATCGCAAAGATCAACGAAAAAGCTGACTCAAACCAAAAAGCTGTTATCGAAGCTAAACTTATTCAAGGACTAAACATGTTAGATCTTCACGGAGGTATGAATGATACTTATTCTTCTACTGCTGAATTTGTAGAAGAATTAGG
>JAFUUC010000063.1 GCA_017471365.1 bacterium | reverse complement strand
GGAAAAAATTTTGTCGGCAGAGAAAAATATCAACAAATGAAATCACAATTAAGAGCGGGCGACCTTGTTATCGTTAAAAGTATTGACCGTTTTGGCAGAAATTACACACAAATTTGTAAGGAATGGGAAAGCATAATAAATCTTGGTGTGGATATTGAAGTTCTTGATATGCCGATACTTAATACACGTGATAATCAAAACGGTTTAACAGGTCGGCTTATAACAGATATTATCCTAAAATTGCTCGGTTATGTTGCAGAACGTGAAAGAGATAATATTAAAACACGTCAAGCAGAAGGAATTGCCAGTGCAAAATGCAGAGGGGTCAAATTTGGCAGACCCTTAGCAGAAATTCCAAAAGATTTTATTAGGTGCTATGAACTTTACAAACAAGGTTTTATTAAAGTTAAAGATGTAATGTCTATGTGTAATATTGCAAAAAGCACATTTTACAAATACGCCCAGTCTATAAAAAGTTAAGTGCTTTTCATGTACTAAAATTCTGAAAAATCAACGCTTAAAAAGTTTGATTTTTTGAATACGGTAACAGTCCACAAAAAGTGTACTTTTTATAGACTTTGACAACAGACCTATCAAAATCCTTATAATACACTATATATCTATCTTTCGCCCCATTGAACCTTTATTTGCTGTATGTGATTTTATTTTTGTAGGTTTTATTTCAACAATTTTTTCTGACATTTGGCTCATACGGATAATATCATCAAGATTTAAGACTTTAAAATTAGGTTTATTACTAACAAAATCTGCCCCTGTTTGTGTTATACCTGATGATGCAATCAAAATAACTTCATCTGCACCGAAATCATCTTTGCATCCCCATAATGCTCTTATAGGTTCAGGCGGTACAGGATTTTGATAATGTTTGCATTGAACTATTGCAGTATAGCCGTCTTTTTTGAGAATAATATCAACTCCACCATCACCACTACCTTTTGTAACTGTTGCTTTATAACCTTGCAGAATAAATAATTTTGCGACCTCTTGCTCAAACTGCCAACCGTCTAAACTCCACCACCACGCCTGCTCAGACCAACTTGCAGAATTTTGTTTCAAGCTACTTTTTGAAAATTGCCCGTAAGGTGAATTATCAAATAATTTACCCCAATAAATGCAAAATGCCATGAATGATATAAAACAACCCCACCCAAAAACCTTAAATGACAAGGTATTCTGCATCCATAGTTGATATAAAACATAGTTTAATACGACTACTCCGCAGACCGATAAAATACACTCTTTCCATAATCCACGTTTATTAACTTCTATTAAAAATTTTATCCCAATACCAACTACTGTAATTATTAAAATTATCAATTCATAAAAACTTCTGCAATCACTTTTTCGTGCCATAGTTACCCCTTACATTTACGCATCCAATTTTCTGCCATACCTGCTTGCTTGTTTAAGCGGAAAAATTATTTTTTCTTCTACCTCTGTCCACTGGTGAGGCATAATATTAAATTGCTCTGCAAATTTTTGGTAATCATACCATGTAATACCGTTATTTCTTGCTTGTATGATATTTTCAGCTTGTTCTTCATTTATAAAATCAAGAGTTAATAATGCGTTTTTAGTACATGTCATTATGTCAATTTTACCTTCTTCTGCTTTATCTAACAGGATTTGATACGTTTCATTATGAGGTTGTAAATCTAATGCTTCTTCTAAATATTCAATAGCTTCTGAAAATTGACCGTCATTGTAGTTTTCAACGGCTGATTTATAAAATTCTTCCGCTTCTTGCCTTTTTTGAAACTCTTTTTGTTCCCAGTCAATTTTTTGTTTTAAATCTATGTAAATTCTGTTACTAGGTGAAAGTTTAATAGATTCTTTAACCAAAGATAGTGCTTTGTCAAAATCGTTATTACTAAAGCATATTTTTGCTTCTTCATAAAATTTTTCTGCAACTATTACATCTCTATCATGTTTAATTTTGCCACGGAAATCTTTATATACTTTCTTGGGATATAAATCTATTGCTTTGTCAAGCAAGTTAAATATCTTGTCATAATCTTGATTTAATGAATTATAAAGCGATAGTGCTTCGTTATACAAAGTTTCGGCTTTTTGTTCATTTATAAGTTTTTGTTGTTTATCCTCAATTTTATTACTTAAATCAATATAATACTGTAT
>JAFUUC010000062.1 GCA_017471365.1 bacterium | reverse complement strand
TGATTGCAAGGGTGATTAATACCTCTGCCAAAGTAAAGGCTGCTTTTCTCCCTCCATGGTTAGGGAGGGTTGGGGTGGGTTGTTTAATGTGGCATATCGAACCACCCATCCCTACCTTACCTCTCGCAAACAATTCACCGGATTGTTTGCTCGGCAGAGTCTCGAAGGGAGGAAGTCCTTTCAGTTGTGGCGTGTTTGTGTGCGTAGTACCCTCACCCGAATTTCTAATGCTCAGTTTTCGCATTGAAATTCTTCCCTCTCCC
Source organism: bacterium (assembly GCA_017471365.1). GTDB lineage: Bacteria > Cyanobacteriota > Vampirovibrionia > Gastranaerophilales > Gastranaerophilaceae > Zag111. Next base: position 16,379 of record JAFUUC010000062.1, on the reverse strand, counting down.
ACCAAAAAACGCTGTGGGCGAGGGGATTTAACTTTTCTCCCTCCATGGTTAGGGAGGGAAGTCTTTTCTGTCATGCCGAATTCATTTCGGCATCTATCAATTTGATTAGATTCTGAAACAGCCCTGCATACAGGCTCACACGTCCTCGCTCCGCTGTGGCGGTTCGCTTTGTAAAGTTCAGAATGACTAAAATTTTGGTTCACTTCGTTCATAATTCTGCTTGGTTTGGTAAAAACTAATTCCAATCTTTTCATAAAAATATGCCTCCAATTACTATTTTTTGCAAAATGGTGTATTATAGATATTAATATTATTACTTATTTTACACCTTTTGTCAATATTTCGCATTTTAAGTTTGTTTAGACCCTTAATACAAACTCTTAGCATACAAAAGGAGGGGTATATGAGCGATACTAAAAAGTATCTGGGGGCAAGAATACAAGAAATACGGAGAAAATCGGGGTTAAAGCAATCTGAATTAGCTGATATTGCAGGTATTGATTCAAAATACATTAGTAAGATTGAGTGTGGAAGATGTTTTCCATCGTTTGAACTTCTTGATCGTATAGCTGAAATCCTTCAAAAACCTGTAGGAGACTTTATTTACACCGAACATTTACAAAGCCGTGACGTGCTTGAAAAAAAAATCTTTGACAAACTTAAAAATGCACCTGATGAAAAATTCCGTTCTGCCTACAAAATCCTTAACGAAATCCTCTAGCTTGCATATTCTTAATTTTAGTGTAATATTATATTAAAGCCGAAGTTTTAAGAGGATAATAATTATGAAGTATGAGAGTATATTCACTTTACTTGAACGCACTACATTGTTAAACCAAAAAAAAGTCGCATTAGGAATGAAAACAATGTGGGGATGGAATGAGTTTACTTATAAGGGTTTGAGTCTTTTATCAGAAAGACTTGGGGCATACTTGATTAATAATCTGCAAATTCCTAAAGGTGAAAAACTTGCAATTCTGTCTGAATCTTTACCTGAATACGGCGTTTGCATGTTCGGATCCGTTTTGGCAGGTTTGACGGTTGTTCCTCTAGATAATAAACTGACTATATTTGAATTAACTTCAATACTTTCAAGTTGTGAACCTACAGTATTGATGACTTCAAGCAAAAATTTTAACAAAGCACAAGAGTTAAAAGAAAAAATTCCTTCTATAAAGCACATTATATTAATGGAAGCATCTGAACACGAAAGTGAACAAACACCGAGTTTATATTCAATTCCGGCGAATTACAAAGCAAAGTGGCGTCGTCGTCCTTTGAATGATACTGCACTGATCATTTACACATCCGGTACAACCGGTTCACCAAAAGGGGTTCAGACAACATACAAAAACATGATGGCTCAAATGTACGATATGAGAGAAGTACTAAAAGGTATGATGCCAAAAAAAGGTGAAATGAGACTACTTTCAATCTTACCGATGAACCATTTGTTTGAACTTACTGTTGGATTTTTTACAATGTTGAATCATGGTTACACTGTTTATTACACAAGCAGTCTTAAACCAAAAGATGTTTTAGATATTTTGCAAGAAAAGAAAATCCGTTTTATGGTTACGGTACCGGCGTTCTTGAAACTTTTGAAATCTTACTTTGAATCAGAAATAAGCAAAAAATCAAAATTCTATCAAATGATGTTTCATTTCAAATTTCACATCGCACAGTATTTCCCAAAATGTATTCGCCGTATGATGTTTAGAACGATTCACAGACTTTGTGGTGGTCAATTCTACGGTTACATTTCCGGAGGAGCTCCGCTAGATCCTATTGTAGGAGATTTTTTCAAGCGTATTGGTGTGAGAATTTATCAAGGATACGGGCTTTCTGAAACCAGCCCTGTTGTATCTATGTGTAACAAACCTCATCAGGATTTAACATCTGTTGGTCCGATTTTAAACTCCTTCGAAGCAAAAATCGATGAAGAAACAGGCGAACTTCTTGTTAAAGGACCGTCAGTTATGAAGGGTTATTATGGCAGAGAAGATTTAACAAAAGAAGTTTTGAATGCAGATGGCTGGCTTCATACGGGTGATATCGCCGAGATTAAGAACGGACTTTTGTATATAACAGGTAGAATTAAGAATATGATAGTTCTCTCCGGCGGTAAAAAAGTTTTTCCGGAAGAAGTTGAAACAGTAATGCAACAAAGTGATAATTTCTCTGAAGTTTGTGTTGTAGGCATGCCAAAAGCAGGAGGAGAAAAAGACGGTTGTGAAGAAATTGTTGCGGTAATTGTTCCAACAGAAGATTATGCAAAGAATTTTGACGATTTTGAAAAATTAGAAAATGCAATTAAGGCAGAAGTTAAACAATTATCGAATCAGTTGGCTCCATACAAACGTCCGATTAATATTGTTGTAAGACAGCAAACTTTGCCTCGTACTGCAACAAGTAAGGTAAAAAGAAAAGAAGTAAAGCAGTTACTTTTGCAGTAGTCCATGTTTGTGATATAAAAGTTCTGTGGTTCATCGGGATGTAGCGCAGCTTGGTAGCGCACAACGTTCGGGACGTTGGGGCCGCAGGTTCAAATCCTGTCATCCCGACCATTTAAATACCAGTTAAACCTTAAACCCTAAAACTAGACAAAAAGTCGATTTTAGGGTTTAAGGTTATTTACAACTATTTTCTATATCTCATTAACATGAGAAATCAATGTGTATTCCTTTATTAAATCCCAAAAGCTCTGACTCATTTTTGCGTTGCTCTTTTTCTTCAGCTTCTAACTCTTTTGTTATTTTAGTTGCATTATGAGCAGTTCTTAATTTTTCTAAAGCAACTGGCATATTCTGTGCCAAATCTTCAATCATCCTGCGACCAGTACCGTCTGTAATATCATTATCAAGGAATGAACCATCCGCATTACCACCGTCCATGTCCATAAGCCTGTATAAATTACGTAATTCACGCTCCGTTACATTACCTTTGTCGTCATCCAAACCAATTACGAATTCAACTAATTTTTTACCTTTATCACTTAATCTATTGTAGATATTTGCAATATCACTATTTGTTTGTAGTAGCTCATTAAATGATATTGACTCATTGCCATGTAAAATATCTTGTATCTTTGATGTAATTTCCCTTTGATAATTGTCTCTAGCACCATGGTATGTGTATCCCGGATCATCTAAAGCTTGGTATTGTAATTTTTGGTTAGTTTTTTTCGTACCGTTTGTGTCCCCTTTGCCATATGGCAATTCTGAATTAAATCCCGGCAATCTAGATATAGACATATACTCGTCTCCTTTTGTCTAATAATACATTTTTTATTACTTATATATAAAAAGTATATAACTTATAAAATTGCTTTCCGGTTAAGAAATATTAAGACAAGTTTCACATATCAGCATCGGCTCTAAATAATACATAAACATAGAAACAATTCACGACCGATTTGAGACGTTTTCTTGTATCATAATGAGTTAATTCCTCATTACCGGACTGAAACGAGGTAAAATATCGTGAAAAAAACAAAAGGTTTCTATAATTTTTTCAATTTCTCGAAAGATTATTTTTTAATAAATTTTACATTTGTGATACAATATTTTCAGTGAAAAATTAAATAGTAAAAAAGGGAAAAATATGACTGAAATTCAAGAATTAGCAAAGGAAACAGGTTCCTCTCAAGATAGAATTAGACAGATTAGAATCCAAAAAATGGAAAATCTAAGGGAAAGAGGATTAAATCCGTATCCTTATAAGTATGAAAAAGAAATTATGGCACAAGATTTGCAAGATAAGTACAAAGATCTTGCTACAGGAGAAGAAACTCAAGACTGTTACCGCGTTGCCGGTCGCGTTATGGCAGTTAGAAACAGCGGAATGTTCATAGATCTTGTGGATGCTTCTGGGAAAATTCAAATTTTTTCTCACAAGGAAAACTTGAATGAAGAAGATTTAAAAACTCTTAAAACTATTGATATCGGTGATATAGTAGGATTTTACGGTTCTGTCAGACGCACCCCTCGCGGTGAGCTTTCTATTAAAGCTACTGAATTGGAAATATTATCAAAATCTTTATTACCTTTGCCGGAAAAATTTCACGGTTTGACAGACGTTGAAACAAAATATCGTCAAAGATACGTCGACATGATCGTTAATGAAGATGTTAGAAAAACTTTCCAAAAACGTTGTCTTATAATCCAAAAAATTAGAGAATTTCTTATCAACAGAGGGTTTGTTGAAGTTGAAACACCAATGCTTCACCCTCAAGCAGGCGGTGCTAATGCAAAACCGTTTATTACGCACCACAACACTCTAGATATGGATATGTACTTAAGAATTGCTCCTGAATTATATTTAAAACGTCTTATGGTTGGGGGCATGAGCGAAAAGATCTTTGAAATTAACAGATCTTTCAGAAATGAAGGAATTGACACACGTCACAACCCTGAATTTACAATGATTGAGCTTTACCAGGCATATGTTGATTATAACGATATGATGGAACTTGCCGAAAATATGGTGGCTTACGTTGCTCAAGAAGTTCTTGGAACTACGAAAATTCAATATGGCGATAATGAAATTGATTTGACTCCTCCTTGGGATAGAAAAACGATGCTTGGTGCTGTAGAAGAAGCTACAGGTATCGATTTTAATAAAATAATGACCTTTGAAGAAGCTGTTGAAGCAGCAAAGTCAGTTCACGTTAATACAGATGAATGTTCTAATTGGGGGCAGGTTGTAGAAGCTGTTTTTGAAGAAAAAGTTGAACCGAATTTAATACAACCAATTCATATTTATGATTACCCGAGAGATATTTCTCCACTTGCGAAAGTTCACAGATCAAACCCAAGGTTAACCGAAAGATTTGAAACCAGAATTAATGGCTGGGAAGTAGATAATGCCTTTTCTGAACTTACTGATCCAATTGACCAAAGAGCAAGATTTGAAGCTCAAATGGAAGCTAAAGCTCAAGGTGATGATGAAGCAATGCCTATTGATGAAGATTATATCTGTGCTTTGGAACACGGTGTTCCTCCAATGGGCGGTCTCGGAATGGGAATTGACCGGTTAGTAATGTTGTTGACTAATTCTCCATCAATTCGTGATGTAATAGCATTCCCAACTTTGAGAGGCAAATAATTTTAATCATACAAAAAGTGTATCATTTAAAATTCTGTCTTGAATAAAATGATCTCCATATATAATATGGTTATAGAATCTACTTGAAACTTTATAACAGGAGAAATATATGAAAAAATATATTCCATTCACTAAATTTGAGGGTTTTACTCTGACGGAAGTATTAGTCGCTACATTAATTGTAGGTATAATCGCTACTTTAGTAATTCCGTCAATTGTAACACAATATCAAAACAAAGTTTTTGATACTGCATACAAAAGAGAAATTCAATCTATAACAGATGCTGTGGATGGTCTTGTTGCTTCAGAACAGGTTAGCAGTTTTTTTGATACAAAAATGTACTTGGTAGAAGAACCGGAAGGTAATTATGATGAATCTTCAGGATATTTTTTGAAAAAATATTTTAGTATAGCCAGATATTGTGGTGATGAAACCGGCTTATGTTTTGCAAAAGATTATGTAAAGTATGAAAATCGTACATCAACTGCTTACAGCATGGATGTAAAAGGATCTTGTGTACTTTTGAAAAATGGAATGGGGCTTTGTATTTCTCCTCAAATATTTGATGAAGCAATACGAGGATATATAGATTTGAATGGTCAAAGGGGACCTAATGTTTACGGTAGGGATTTGCGAGAATTTTATATGCCATTGCAAACCCGTACTGCCTTGAATGATACTACTAATAAAAAAGTTACAAATTACTGCAAAGATAACCCTACAGCAGCTGTTTGTACAAGCAGTTCCGGTGGAGTGTGCGATAATCCTCCTACCAGTCACGATGATGAATGTTGTAATGCAACTTTACATCCGGAATCAACATGGTTAAATAAAGACGTGTGTAAAATGCCAGATCTTTGTTCATCTGCCCCAAGCAGTTATACAAGTTCTTGTTGTAATGACCCGAGATATAGCAATACATACACATGTGACCCTGTAATCAAATTTAATTGCAGCACGAATATTAAAAATTATTCACAACTCAGTGCAAATAGGATAAAATTTGATACTTCATGCAAATTTGCAGTGAACTTTGGTAATAATAGTAACGATATTTTTAAATTAAAAAAGTTGTCAATAAATTATCGTGATGCATATAATGTAACAAATGAAAGCACCAAAGAGTATTCTAACAGCACTCCGGCATCTATCAACACAGGTACTTCGTATGATTTTATACAAAGATACAGTCAAACTTGTTATGAAAATTATTATTCAAAATCGAGCTTTGATGTTGCAGAAGCCTACCGAAATAACTGTGTTCCAAGAGTTCTGGATGTAGAAATTTGTAATTCCGGTTCATGTGCAACTTCAGACGGCATCGAAAACAATATTGATTCAAATATAGATAAAGCGGAATATAATTTCTCATTTAAAGTTAAAAAATTCTTACTATAATAAAAAAGGCGATTATAATAATCGCCTATTAACCAGATTTACACTATGTAAGTGTTCAGAAAGGAATTTTTTTTAAGTCTTTCTATTCTCCAAGATCTAAATGAGAAAACTGTACAATTTTATTCTTACCGCGTTTCTTTGCATTATATAATGCATGTTCTGCGTATCTAATTATTGTATTTGCATCCTCCTCCGTATCAGGCAAGCAAGGGAATGTTGAAATTCCACCCGAAATCGTTATAGGATGACGTTCTTCTTCTCCTGCCGGAATAAATTCCATACGTTCAACTTCTTTTCTAAATCTTTCTGCAAATAAAAACGCATTATCTTCAGAAGTATTAGGCAAAGCTACCACAAACTCCTCATCCCCATAACGTGTAAGAATATCTTCTTTACGAATAACCTGTCTCAATTTATCCGCAACAGATTTTAAAAGTACATCACCCCATTCATAACCATAAATGTCATTAACAACTTTGAAAAAGTCTAAATCAAACATCAATAATGAAAGTGGTGTTGCATAGCGTTTTGCACGAGAAATTTCCTGCTCCATACGTTCAAGTAAATATCTTCTATTATGCAAACCTGTTAATTCATCCGTTGTTGCCAGAGTTTTTAATTTATCTCTCAACTCACGAATTTTCAACATATTTTTAACGCGTATAATCAATTCTTGATTATCAACAGGAGTTTTGACATAATCAAAAGCGATTGCTCTAACGGTAGCCCCTTTGAAAGTTTCTCCGATAAATAAGACCGGAGCTTTAAACTTCGTAACCATCAAAACATCTTTAACATTCGGAACATCTTCAATAATTACAACGCCAGGGTTCAATGCTTCATAATCTCTGAGTTTTTCCGCATCTTCTAACCTAACATTTGAATCCTCAATCTCTGAAACTGTCTGAGCAATATCAGACGATTTGCGACTCGTATATATAACAATGTTCTTCATGAGTCTCCCTCTTGATTACAAGATAACATATTGCGTTTATTTCAGCAAAAATGTTAACAAACATTACAAAAACTTAATATTTAAAATAAAAACTTTAAAGTTTTCATCAAAATTATCCGTAATCTATTACAGATACGAAAATTAGCGAAAGGAAACCTGAAAATGGGTATTTCAGCTTCACAAGGTAAATTATTATTTATGACAGCTCGATTATCGGATAATGAGTTTCAGCAGCAGTCTATAGCTTTCACAAAAGAAAGACTGGCAGATCGTGCTGAAGGTGTAAACGATAGATATCTCGAAGCTTTAAATTCAACTAAATATCAAATTTTATCAGGTTACAACGGTGTAAATGCAAATTATGAGGACCTTACATACAATCATTTAACAGGTTATAATTGTGCATTAAATGGCAGACAATATCTTGTCAAAAATAATAAGGGCAAAGTCTTAGTTCCTAATGAATTAGCAAAAGCTTTTAAGCAATACAATGGTGATTTTAACAGATTCTTAGAAGCAATGGGTTACACTCAATCAAATATCAATGTTAAAAATGCAACCGAATCAGAAGAAGCGATGCATGATGCCTGGGACAGATACCTTGTTTCTATTGGAGAAAGCATTAACAATAAAGGTGAACTTCACGAACATATTCTTGATTTTGGGTTTAGTTCATATGCTGACGGAATTTTTAATGGATATCCTGTATTCAGATCAGCAGCCGCAACATCCATAGTAAACGGCAAAACTACAACTGAAAGCCTTTATAAAGATGATCAAGGATATTATTTGAATAGAGCAACAATTGTTGCCAGAGAAGACGATCAAGGTAATTTCTATGCTTGTTATCAAACAGATGCTCAACTTGGAACAGATAAATACAATGTTTTAGCAAATGTTTCTTATAACAACGATACAGGTAAATTTACTTATGGTGAAAAAGAATATTCAGTTCTTTATGTAAATCCAAAAAATTCGGCTATTAGTGATACTAAAAAAGAATATTTAAGAATATTGTCAGATTCATCTTATATTTCAAATGACGGTATACGTTATGAAGTAGTTCCTAGCTCAAAAGCCATAAACTTTGAAGGTACGACCAGAGATCAACGAGAACTTTACGATTATGCTGTAGCTTTAACTGAAGCTTATAGCAAAGGTGAAGACAGCTCTCTAAAATACGATGCAGCTATGGTTAATTACTATAGAAATATTTTTAATGAGATGATGAGTTGCGGCTATACAACAATTGATGGTGAAGTTCACGATGACAATAATAATGTTCAAGAGTCTAACTTCAAAGATAATCAATGGTTTGTAAATCAGTTGAAATCCGGAGCATTAACAATTTCTTATTATTCAACCACAAGCCGCATGTTTGTTGGCACTACAATGGACGATGATTCCGCTATTACCGAAAAAGAAGACAAATCAAAAATTGCAATTGCTGAACAAGAATATAATGCCCAAATGGATAAAATAGAAAGAGATGAAAAGCAATTTGATATGCAATTGAATAAACTTGAAGCAGAACATAATGCATTGAATACTGAGTTAGAATCCCTTCAAAAAGTTATTTCTAATAATATTTCAAAATCATTTAAAACATTTAATTCTTAAAAACTAACCTACAATTTATATTTTTCCCTACAATTAATTTTCGTAATTTTCCCTGCCGCTTTAACAAAGCGGCATTTTTTTATAATTTTTCTTTACATTCTTAACAATCACGCAATTTTAATATGAAAAAATACTTTATAAAAGTGTGTAGGTTATTTATAGTGTAGTTTAAAGGTAGGTGAATTATGGTATCACAAGTATTACCAATACTTAGAGGTACATATAGATATGCAAGCAGGATTGGGAAAGTAGTTCCTGACTTGCTAATGGGTTCAAACGGTATGACCTCAGAAGCCTTGGGGCAGGTAATTCGAGATGAATATGTTGCAAGTGGTTCAGCTGTAAGAGGACTTCAAGCCGGTTGGCATACTCTTGAAACGAGTTCAAACGCCTCAGGACTTGGTTTCTTTGGTAAAATCAGAGCCGGAGGTGCAGATTGCTGGCAAGCGATAAGAAGTGGTTTTAGCAATATGGGTGCAAATTTCTCTACGGGAGCAGAAGCTGCTAAGGCTGCTGGAGCAAATGGTGTGTGGGGCGGTATTAAGGCTGCTGCCGGTGGTTTTAGTAAAGCAATGCCATTTATATGTACAGCGTTACTTGCCTTAGAAGAAATTCCTAATATTTATACTGCTTGTAAGGAAAAAGGTTTGTGGCAAGGTTTAAAAGAAACAGGCAAATCTGTTGCAAAACTCAGTGGAGCCGCAGCAGGTGCTGCAATCGGTTCAGCGATTTGTCCTGGTATAGGGTCAGTAATCGGATGGTTTGCCGGTAGTTGGCTTACAAGTAAAGTTGTAGGTTCTTCTTACACCCAGCAAAAGCAAGAAAGACAAGAATTATTGGCTCAAGCTCAACAAGAAGCTCTTGAACAGCAGCAACAGCAATATGTCGCTCAGCTTCAACAGGCACCACAAAATCCTCCTGTAACCACTGCCGGTTCATCTAGAGTTTCAACATCGAATCCTTTTGACGATATGCTCTTACAAACTAAATATTCAGATGATTTTCTGCTAAATAATGGTGGTGTTGTATAAAAAAATATCTACACAAATCATAAGACCGACCGGCACGGATTTTTAAAAAAATCCGTGCCGGTTATTTTTTTTAAATTTTATATACTGCAAACATTAAAATCTCGTTCAGCAGCAGTTGTGCTACATTCAAGAAGCTGAGTTAAAAATCTGTTAATTAAATTTTCTACTGTTTTAACTTCATCTTTTAAATCTAAAAAACTCTGTTCTTTTGCTTCTTTCAGTGCTTCTTCATAAATTTTGTCTTGATACATAAATTATACTCCTCTTATTGTTTTCACATTTTATTATTCGGAATGCTTTGTAAAAAACTTTAATTTCTTATAATATTTTGTTACAAAATTTCATCTTTAGTAGAGCTTTCATTTATTTTAAAGTAGAATGTAAACATGTTGTCGAGGGGAAGTAAGAATGATTAAGGATTTTGAATTGACGAATTATGATTATTATTCAAACAGACGTGACATGGAGATAATTTCCAATATTGTCGATTCTTTGAAAAAGATTCTTGAAGAAGACAAAAAAGAAGAACAGCCTTTATTTTTAAAGATTTCTGATTCATTAATAATGAATATTGCACGCAAGGTTGTTCAAGAGAAAAAACGCACTTTTCTTATTGGTATTACAGGAGAGAGTGCATCCGGTAAAACAGTTTTTGTTGATAATACGATTAAAGCTTGTGTGAAGGATAAGACAGAGGGGATTTATACTGTAATTCGCTGTGATGATTATTATAAAGATACATCGAAGGAATTAAAAGATGCAGGAAGTTATGAAGAACTTTTCAAAACAGGATTCAGTTTTGATACTCCGGAAGCGATAGATTTAAATCTTATGAAAAACCATTTGGTTGCGTTAAAGGAAGGTTTGAGCATTCGTTCTCCTAGGTATAATTTTGTAACGTGTGAATCTACTCCGGACGGAGATGAAAAAACACCGGCAAAGGTTATTTTGACAGAAGGATTGTACGTTCTTGACGAGGGCTTGAGGGATATTATGGACGTAAAGGTTTATGTTTTTACCCCTCTTGAGGTCATAAAAGAACGCTGGTATAAAAGAGCAAAAGAACGCGGAAAAGAGGGTAAAGCTGCCGATTTGCAGTTTGCAGATGTAAACCGTACTGCACAGAAATACATTCGTCCTACTTACGAAATTTCGGATGCCGTGATTAATGGTCTTGTAAGTCAAGAATACATTCAACAAATCACTGATAAAATTTTCAAAGCATTGAGGGATATTGAATACTAGATTTATAAACATAACCCTGCGGGATGTACCGCAGGGATACGTTTATTCTGCAATAATTACTAATTGTTCGCTAGGCAAACGAACCTACCGGAGGTATCGCGATGGTTGCCGTAAATACCGTACGTGTCATCACTGTAGAAGTAGCGGCCGCGAGAGAGATCGAGATCATCCGTACTCGAGAGCTCCTCTGACGACCACAGGTAGAAGCTCGAAACAGAAGAAGGATCAATGCCAAGTTTTGCTACCTCTGTATTATCCCAGCTGCCGTAGCTATCGCCTGAATATTTGTCTATGGCATCACCACTTGTTATATTAGGGTATATAGCTTTTGCTATGTTTGCTAGTTCTGTCATGTCAGGTAAGTGTCCTCCCATTTCCTTACATGTTACCAACGCTCCTACCCAGTAGTCTTTTTCTCCACTGAATGGGCAGCTTTTAATTTCCGGATACTTAGAATTACCTTTGTAAGTTGAACAATCCATAGCCGGTGGTGTGTCAGCCTGTTTAATAACCTCATAACCTGCAATAGTCGCTAGTGCCGCATCTTTAATCTTAGCACTATTCATATACTGAATATCTTTACCAACTCTATTCGGAGTCCTACTGCCGTTGATATCAAATATCCCTGCAATACAAGGATGAATCCTTGCTAAACCGTCACTACCGATATCATTCTCTGTTATACTGTCAGGATCAGATATACATTTCTTATCGTAAGATAAAATAATAGGTGTCCCGTCACCCAATACCAATGCAACCGGTGCCATAAATTCAGTAGTATCATTTACGGTTCCTAAACTAAGAGAATTAGCTGTATTCAATTTAGATACTTCAACAGTTTTATCTTCAGTACCGTTGTTGTATGTTATTTCACTATATGGAATACATTCTCTAAATGCTACATTAGTTCCGTCGCAGATGTGAGTGATCTTCATGTACTTAGATAATTCTTCTGCAAATTCAGCGGTAGAAGAATAGGTATTGTTTACTCCACCGTGCAGATCTAGCATTTTGATACCCTGGAATAACTTTGCACGAGTAACTTTAATTTGATTTTGATCTACTTTTTCGTTCACTTTTGCGATCAATGTTGGTAATGTCAGTGCTGCGACTACGCCGATAATTGCAAGGGTGATTAATATTTCGGCTAAAGTAAATGCAACCTTCTTAAACCCTCTCCCGACAGGAGAGGGAAGTTCCTCTGTGGCAGTGTGTTTAATACTTCTCATAAAATTTCTCCTATAAATTATCCATAGACTGTGTCGTATTAAACATGTATATGTTAAATACGACACAAATATCCGGCAAAAACTACACTCGCGATAGCTTAAATGGTAAATTCCGCAGAGAAAGTTTATCGGTTAAGGAAATGGAGCTTATCGCAGAAATTCTTGAGTTTTCCATAGAATACAAAAGCAAGTGTATATAAAATTACTTATTGAATGTTTTTAGTCGCAATGCCTGTATCTCATCAAATATTTCATGATATTTGTGGGTTAGTCTATTATAGACTCTGGAGTTTATTTCCCCACCAATCAACAATAAAATAGAGGTATAATAAAGCCAAATCATCAATATAAAAAAGGCTCCAATCGTACCGTAAACAAAGTTATATGTACTCAAATGATTTACATAAACCGAAAATCCCCACGAACCTATCAACCAAAAAGTCGTAAAAAACGCAGTTCCGGGTAATGCACTGCGACGTTTAAATTTTTCATTCCCCTTTAAATCCGGTAAAATATAATAACTTAGAAATGCCAGCAAATACAATGCTAAAAATGCTACCGGCCATCTTAAGGTCAATATCATAATAGCAATAGGGGTCGACAAATTGAAGTGCGTAACAAGAAACATTGTTATAATCTTACCAAAAATTATTATGTTAATCGTCAAAAATAAAACAAGAACATTTACGAAAACCATTAAAAATGACAAAACTCTTGTATATATAAAACTCCTTGTTTCTTCAACTTTATAAGCTCTGTTTAACCCTTTTAATATTACTGCGATTCCGTTAGTTGAAAGCACAAGAGATATAACAATGCCCAGTATCGCCATCAATTTTCCGTGATCAAAAATCATTGTCTCTGTTAATACAGAATTTAGAAGCCCCGTAGCCTGCGATGGCATAATTGTAGACAAAACATGCAAAATGGGGTCCATATAAGATTTGTTGCCCATCCAACCAAAAATTGCCATCAAAAACAACATAAAAGGAAATATTCCGGCAATTAGCATGAATCCCATTTCTGCCGCCATTCCAAAAAAATCATTATCAATTATAGATTTTATCAGACGAACAAATATTCTTATATATTTATTTTTTAGCAACATTTTCAACATAAATTTTGTCTTTTTATTTCTTCCAAAATCATTGACACAACCTGTTCAACATTACCTTTGATTACGGCTCCGGCAGCAAGTTTATGACCACCTCCACCAAATGAAGCACAAAGTTTAGCAATATCTTTTTCCTTGCTACGCATTGAAACTTTTGAAGTTGTAGGATTTAACTCTTTTACCACAAAAGCAATCTCTGTAGTTTTAATCGCCCTCAATTTTTCAGTCAAACCGTCTGTATAATCTTCACCATTATTCCCGAATTTTTCCAAATCCTTTTTATAAACAATAGTATAAGCTATTTTATTATCATTCAAAAACTCTGCCTTGCCTATACAATAACTCTGAAATAAAACCATATTTTTAGATTTTGACTCATAACATTTTTGATAAACATCAGAATTATCAATTCCATAATCAAGAAGTCTACCTGCAAAATTCATTGTTCGGCTCGTAGTATTTGAAAATCTAAAGTTTCCCGTGTCGGTTACTATTCCGGTATACAAACACAAAGCACTTTCTTTTGACAATTTCCATTTTAAATTTTCCACAATGTCAAAAAGCACTTCTGCGGTCGCTGCTGCATATGATTGAATAATGTTAATTTGTGCATAAGAATTATTTGTTTCGTGGTGATCAATATTGATAGTATTTTTTGCTTTGCTAAAAAGAATTTGTGCCTCCGCACATCTGTCCAAAGCAGCAATATCAAGACAAATTACCAAATCAAATTCTCTGGATAAATCCATATCCTCAATATTAACAGCTTCATCAATATAAGGTAAAAATTCGTAAGTTGCAGGAACCTTCGACACAACAACCATTGTACATTTTTTTTTGTAATTATCTTTAATCAGAGAATACAAACCACACATCGAACCAAGCGTGTCACCATCAGGATTTATGTGGGAAACCAGCAATATATTTTTCGACTCTTTTATGCTAGAATGTAACTGATCCATTCCCGAATTTTAACACAAAAAATTAACAACACAAAACTATGGAAAAAATTTTATACACAAGATTCAAATATGTAGACGACATAATTGCCAAATTGGCGGAAAAAGCCGAGATTAAAAAGGCAATTACCCGCAGCAACTTGTGTAAATTTTGGACAAAAGTTGCCGGGGAAAAATTTGCCCAAAATTCTAAACCATACTCAATGTTAAAAGGTTCTGTTATGGTTATAGCGTGCAAAACCCCGACTGTAGCCCAAGAACTTATGCTAAAAAAGACTCAGCTTCTGGTGAAATTTCAACCATACACCGAGTCTTTGCATATAAAAATTAAAGATCTGAAATTTGATCCCCAAAAATGGATCGATAATGGGTAAATGTTAAATTAATCTAATCGACTACGCAAACAACGCGAAGATCGTCGTCATAGCGGTAGCCGCCGCCCCGAGCCGTGTACGAACTGCGGAAGTCGCGACACCACGCAAGCTCCGAGCCGTCCTCGAGGTCACCCCAAAGGTCGAACCACGAAGCGGAATCTTCTATGCCCAGTTTTGCTGTTACGCTCTTATCCCACTCGTTTGCAGTTGGGTCTGTTTCATTGAAGTTTTCTGACTCACTGATTGAATTGTCGTTGTAGATTGCCTTAGCTATTTTTGCCAGTTCACTTGCATTTGGTAATCTTCCTCCTTGGTTCTTACACTCTACCATAGCTCCTACCCAGTAATCATCGTTGTTGTTGAATTCGCATGATTTGATTGCTTCGTAGCCGGATTTTCCAATGTAGTCACTACAACTTACAGGTGTTGGAACTTTAGCTTCTTCTATTATCTTCACACCACCAATTGTAATGTAGGATTTTTCTATTTTGGCACCATTAAAGCCTATAAGGTCATTTCTTGTGTGTTCATCACCACCGTAAAGATTTGGTTTTCTGGAGCCGTTGAAGTCATATATACCCGCTACACAACTGTGAATTTGTTTATTATCTACCTTTACACTATCAGGATCTGAGATACATTTTTTATCATAAGATAGAATAATCGGTGTACCGTCTCCTAAAACTATTGCAACAGGATTCATAAAATCTTTCTCTCCACCGGTTGGAAGATTTAGTGAACTTGCTGAATTTATTTTAGTTAATTCAATAGATTTTTGTTCACCGTTTTGAATATAGTTTAATTCACTATACGGTAAACATTCTGTAAATGCTTTTGTTGTTCCGTCACATACTGCTGTAATCTTCATGTATTTACCTAATTCTTCTACAAATTCAGCAGTAGAAGAATAAGTATCATTCATACCTCCGTGAAGATCTAACATGTTTAGTCCCTGGATAAGTTTAGCTTCGATTACAGCTTTTTGGTTTGAGTCGGCTTTTTCGTTGATCCTTGCAATCAAAGTCGGTAGTGTCATTGCTGCGACTACGCCGATGACTGCAAGGGTGATCAATACCTCTGCTAGTGTAAAGGCTGCCCGTTTGCCCCTTGCGGGGAACAGACCCATCCCTACCCCTTCCCTAGCTAGGGAGGGAAGTCCTTTCTGTGGTGGCGTGTTTGTGTGCGTAGCACCCTCACCCGAATTTCTAATGCTCAGTTTTCGCATTGAAATTCTTCCCTCTCCCACCAAAAAACGCTGTGGGCGAGGGGATTTAACTTTTCTCCCTCCATGGTTAGGGAGGGTTGGGGTGGGTTGTTTAATGTGGCATATCGAACCACCCATCCCTA
>JAFUUC010000061.1 GCA_017471365.1 bacterium | reverse complement strand
TTGACGGACAAAAAACAGACAATAAAAAAATGGTATGAGAATTTTCCTCAATATGAAGAAAATTCGGAAAACCTTATTGTGCTTAACTTTCAAAAAAAATTATCAATCTATATGTGAAATCGTACTGTCTGGGAAAATATACTCACTATTACCTTCACGCAATTAGAGAGGATAGGAAACATCCTATCCTCTCTAATTAGCGGAAGACGAGACTCGAACTCGCGACAGCCTGCTTGGAAGGCAGACGCTCTACCAACTGAGCTACTTCCGCATAAGTATTAAACTGTAACAAAAAAATACTAACATAACCTATTTTTAAAATCAACCCATATATGGCAAAATTATCTGATAACTCTTTAGTATTAGCAAAAAATACTTATAAAGGATTACTAAAGTTCATCCTTAGGAGTGGTGAATTGTAGCTCGTAAAAGTTTATCATATACATGTAAGTTCGAAGCATCCAAGCACTTTTTCGGGGTAGCGACAAGATTTTTTCTTTTTGCAGTTTGCTTTAAAATGATTTGAACTTACACTTTAAAAGAAAATTTTTCATGTTTTATAACTTCCGGCTTGCTTTGTAAATTTGCATGGCAAGTCTTTTTATTTTACAATTCTCCTGAAGATAGGAGTAAAAAATTATTAAAGATAAGTACAAAAATAAAATTACTAAATTCCTAAGAAATAATAGTTTGAATTATCTTTTGGTCAATTCTACTAACGAGTTTCTTGTAGAATATAACACTTTGGATGAAAATTCCCGATACAAAATAACCGGGTTTTCCGGATCTGCCGGAGATGCATTAATAACACCGGAAACAATATATCTTTTTGTCGATGGGCGTTACCATATACAAGCCGATCAAGAAGTTGACCATTCGGAAGTCACTGTTGTAAAACTTCAACAAGGACAAAGTTATATAGATGAAATCATTCAACGTGTTCCTAAAGATGAAATTTTAGGTATTTTTTCCAAAAAGATTTCACAGCGAAACATCGAATTATTAAACAGAAAACTCAATATAAGGCTTTTGGAGTATGATCCTTTAGACGGAAAAATTTCAAAATCTGATGACCAAAATATTGAACTAGATATAAAATTTACAGGTTTAAGTGCCGAGGAAAAGATAAATAAAATTTCTCAAAATTTAAAAGAATACGAATCATTATATATAACCGATTTGGACGAAGTTTCTTATCTTTTCAATATGAGGAATTTTTCTCAAAATTTTTCTGCAAAAATAAAAGCAAAAGCTGTAATATTTAAAGATAGTTACGTTTTATTTACCGATGAAAAATTGCAAGAATTAGAAAATTATTTGAGGAATTTAAAAGGTACTGTTTTCATTGATAAATCTTCAATCAGCGGATTTGACTACAGACTTCTGGGGTCACACGCAACAGAAATGAAAATAAATCCGGTAAAACAAATGAAAGCACAAAAAACTACCGCTGAGATTGAACATTTGAAAGATGCATTTGCACGTTCGGACAAAGCTCTAAGCACTGTAAGAGATTTCATACTAAAAAAAAGAAAGGTAAGCGAACGTGAAATCGCAAAAAAACTTGAAAAAGAATTTAAAAATAATGGAGCATTGGGTTTGAGCTTTAATTCAATTGTTGCCAAAGACTCAAACTCAGCACTTGCACATTATTCAAAAGCATCTAAAGACGAAATTATACAAAATGGAAGTCTTGTACTAATTGATTGCGGAGCATATTTTGAAGGCGGACTTGCGACCGATATGACAAGAGTGTTTGTAAAAGGTGAACCTTCCCAACTACAAAAAAGAATTTATACATTAGTTTTGAAAGCATTTTTACATGCTTATAATTATGCTCAAGTATACAACGACAAACCCATAACCGGATTTGATATTGATAAAAAAATTCGAGACTTTTTCCACGGTTTTAATCTTGATGGCTTTGTTTTTAACCATGGACTGGGACATGGAATTGGAATAAATGTCCACGAGTATCCACCAAATTTGGGAACTGGTGATATTGCAAAAGTCCCTTTACTAGATGGGGAATGTTTTTCAATAGAACCGGGTTTATATAAGGAAGGTTTTTTCGGGATCAGACTGGAAAATTCTTGCTATTTTAAAGATGGGAATATTCATTCTTTTTCTAATATGAATTATGAACAAAAACTCATAGACGAAGATCTTTTAACCCAACAAGAAAAAGATTGGTTAAATGAATTTGAGGTTAAATAATGGAAATAACAAGCGTAAACAATGAATACGTAAAAGAATGTTGTAAATTACAACAAAAAAAATATCGAACACAAACCGGCAAATTTTTACTGGAAGGGTACAAAACTATAAAAGAAGCTTTTGATTTTGGTATAAAAATTGAGAAAATTTTTGTCGATAAAAAAAATATTTCTGATTACTATTTTGTAAAAAATGTCATAATCGAAACAAATGAATCTGTTTTAAAAAAGCTTTCTACGACAGAATCTGCACCGTCGGCAGTAGGAATTGGGCAGCAAATCAAATATGATAAAAATGTTTTAAAAAATGCTAAAAAAATAGTTCTACTTGAAGACATAAAAGATCTTGGAAACCTCGGTACAATAATTCGCTCTTCACTTGCTTTTAAAGCTGATGGAATTATTTTGTATGGTGACAGTGTTGATATTTATAACCCCAAATGTGTGAGGGCTGCTGTAGGGAATTTGTGGAAACTTCCGATAATTCACATAAATAATTTCGCAGAATTAAAAGAAAATTTTAGCAATTTTAAAAGAATTGCAACTTTGCCAAGAACAGATAATATGCTTAAAAATTTTTCTATAAAAGAGCCTTGTATCGTTATGTTTGGAAGTGAAGCAAACGGTTTATCCGATGAACTGGTAAATTTTGCAACTGATACTGTTAAAATAGAAATGACAGAAAACGTTGAATCTTTAAACTTAGCTTCATCTGTTTCTGTCATTTTATATACATTATTTGTTTAAATAGCTTATGGAATTGAAGGTCTTGTATTAAATCTGAAATATTCTTTGTATGTTTTAAAGCCATTTTCATCTTCTAATTTTTCTTCAGAATATTCTGCAAGGACTTCTTTGTTAAAAGAACTGTATATCTTCATTTTAAGTTGTTGTTTCTCAAGATCTGTAGCATTCGGATTTTGCATTATAACGTATAACGCCCCCATTTTAAAAGTTTTTTCTTTATTTTTATCTGACATTTTATTCCAAACTTTAGGATCCAAATAAAACTGATACTCATCACCTTCTTTTACTATTTCATTAAAAACGCTAGAAATTACGTCTTCTTGGTAATTTTCGATCGATTGTTCTAACTGTTTAGCAAAATCAGGATGATTTTCAACATACTTTTCAGCCAAATTAGCAATCAATCCCAAAGAAGCAAAAGCCATTACAATTGCGATAATAGGGGAAAGTATAGACCAAATTATAGTTTGTTTTTTCTGGTTAGCATGGAATTTTTCAAGATCATCTGCTTGTGCATTTTTATAAGCCCATTCATTACCTTTTAACCCGCATATAATCGAAAACGGTAAAGCCGCTGTTGTAAAAAATAATGGAATCATAAGAAGTGTTATTGGAGTTTTATTAAATAACCCCCATAACCATGTTCCCAAAAATGCACCCCAATTAAATTTTACAACTTCATTTTTAGGTTGTTTAGAACTTTCGCCCTTCAAACAAATCAACATTATTAACAAAACAAGTGTAGCGACCGAAAACAATTTATAACCGCTAATATGCAACGAAGCTAATATTGTAAATATCGGTAAAATTAGTGATAACATATAAATATTTAAGTCACTTTGCGAAGGCAAAATATCTCTTACACGTCTTACAATAATCGAATAATAAAAAGCTACACTCAATACTATGCCGATCAGAATCCAAATTCCGAAAATTGGACTGTATAAAAAACTAATTTTTTCGGGATGCAAGAATACATAAAATATTCCGTATAAAATCGGTGTGGAAAAAATCAAGTCAATTATCACTGAAATAATTAAATAATTAATAATAAAATTTCTTCTTCCTAAAATACCCGTTAAACTTAAAAGTTTTTTGTTTTCTTCCATTGTATATTTCTCCATTATTTTAAAAATTCCTGTGGAATAGAATTTTCTGCAATTCTTTTTCCTGCTTTCACGCTTTTTGCCTCTATTCCATAACCTCTTAAATTCTCAATCTCTCTAAAAATACTACCATCATCTTGCTGAAATTGTTTTATTTCAGTGGCAATTATTTCACTCGCCTTATTCAAAGAATTTTGAATATTTAAAAGGTTACTCGCATGACTGGCAACTTTATTATACAGTTTTTGTGCAGAATCAACAATATTTTGTACATTTTCGTTTCTTTTTTTTGAAATCCACAAATTATTAACCAATCTTAAAGTAACAATAAGTGAAGATATACCCGTAATAATTATATTTTTAGCATTCGCAATCTCTACAATTTTTTGAAAATCAGGATCTGTATAAATCATATTGACACATCCTTCTATAGGGATAAACATCAATATAAAACCCGGTTGGTTTGTTTTTTCCATTTCTTCATAGTTTTTCTTACCTAAATTTGTAACACAATTTATCAAATCTGAAATAAAGAGTTTTTTAAAATTATCATCATAATCTGAATTGCAATAATTTATATAATTTTGCAAAACAACTTTTGAATCAATAACAAGATGCTTGTTTTCAGGCATAAAAATTATAAAATCCGGTTTTATATCACCACTCATAATCTGTTTTTTGTAATGGATATTTTCTTCTAAACCTGCAAAATTTAAAACATTTTCTAACCACTTTTCGCCAAATTCACCTTTGGAAATTTGACTTGTAGTAAGGGCTTTTGCATATCTTTCAGCAGTTGCTATTGCGTTTTTTATATCGAGAGATTCTTTTTCATGACATTTTTGATAATTATCTATACTGGCTTTAAAATCTTTTAAAAGATTGTTAATAGGGTTAATTTCAGAAGCCTTAAACAATTCTAAAGTATTTTTAAAATCTCCGGTCAATTTTTCTCTACGAATATAAAAACCTGCCGTCAATATCCACGTAACCAAAGCAGTTACTACAACACTCAAAATTAAAACCGTGATGTTTAAACTCATCATTTTCCCTGCTTTATTGTAACACAAGTTTTCGTTGTTGTCATTATTACCTTTTTGACCTAGAATATTCTTATGACAATATCCAGACAAAAAGTAAAAGAACAAGACAAAATTGAAAGAAGAACAAATTTTGATCCAGTTGAAAGCAATTTGACTTCAGATCAAGTAAAATTAGAAGCATCGCGATGCCTGCATTGTAAGAATCCACGTTGTGTTCAGGGGTGTCCGGTAAATATACAGATTCCGGATTTTATACAAGCATTAAAAGAGGATGATCTTGAAAAAGCAGGCGAAATTATTAGACAAACAAGTATGCTTCCGTCCGTATGTGGCAGGGTATGTCCGCAAGAAAGGCAGTGTGAAGGTAATTGTATTCTTGGTATAAAGGGTGAATCCATAGCAATAGGAGCATTGGAAAGATACGTTGGAGATAATACTAGAGCTTCACAAACAGATATCAAACCGAGCGGTAAAAAAGTTGCAATTGTTGGCTCTGGTTGTGCTGGAATTACAGCTGCGGCGGATTTACGCAAAGCCGGTCATGAAGTAGTCGTATTTGAAGCATTGCATAAACTTGGAGGGGTACTTCGATATGGAATCCCACCTTTCAGACTTCCAAGAACTTTTTTGGATCGAGAAATTTCTAATCTTAAAGAAATGGGGGTAAAATTCCTCACAAACGTTATTATAGGTAAATCTATTACGCTAAAACAATTAAAAGATGACGGATTTGATGCTATTTTTATAAGTTCAGGAGCCGGGTTACCTAAAATGATGAATATTAAAGGAGAAAATCTTAACGGAGTATATTCCGCAAATGAATTTTTAACCCGCGTTAATCTTATGGGTGCATGGAAACAAAATTCCGCAACCCCACTTGGAATTGGCAAAAAAGTTGCTGTAATAGGTGGTGGAAATGTAGCAATGGATGCAGCAAGAACCGCTGTTAGAGTGGGTTTTGAAGAAGTTTCAATTATGTATCGCAGAACTGAAAAAGAACTGCCGGCACGTGCTGAAGAAATAAGACACGCAAAAGAAGAAGGTGTTCAATTTAAACTTTTACTTGCACCAGTTGAAATATTGGAAAAAGATGGTTATGTAAATGGCATGAAATTTGAAGTTATGGAACTTGGAGAACCCGATGCTTCAGGAAGATGTCGCCCAATTGGAACAGGAAAATTTGTAATTGAAAACGTTGACACTGTTATTGTTGCTCTTGGGACAAATCCAAACCCAATAATTCAACGTTCAGCAATTTCTGATGGATTAGACCTTAAGACAGATAAACGAGGCTACATAACCGTTGACCAAGAAAGCCGTGCAACAAATATCCCTTGTATCTACGCAGGCGGAGATGTTGCTCCCGTAGGAGAATCAAATGCAATTAATGCAATGGGGGCAGGTAAAAAAGCCGCAAAAGCCATTAATGAATTATTAAGTTAAGTTATGCAAAAACTTTTATCGATAATTTTTATTTTTATTATCACCACCCTTCCGGTCTTTTCGCTTGAACTTGATTTGTCGGTAGATGAAGAAATTAAAAAGAAATATAATACAAATAAAATAAATGAAGATGTACTGCCGGCTTTGCCAAAAAATTTAGCAGCACCTTCAAAATCAAATTCAACTGTCCCAACTTCAACTCCCAGCTATAGTTCAGTCGAAATTCCAAATGTTACGAAAGTAGATTATAAAATCGGCACTAAAATTCCTGTCTGGACTAAATTTCAGGTAAAGTCTAATGTAAAAATTAATGACTGGCTTTCAAAAGGTTCAAGCGTAACTTTTATTTCAACATCACCGGTTTATAAAAAATCAATAACAATTCCCGCAGGTACAGTGTTTAAAGGAATAATTGAGAATATCCATCGTCCTCAACTGAGTGGAAACGGCTCTCTCATAGAAATAAAAATTAATTCTATGTATTTAAATGGTTTATCAATTCCAATTGATGCAAAAATAACCAGAGCTAACGGTAAAAAAATATTTTTAAATAATATAAAAGGAGAAAGAAAATATTTATCCGGTGTAGGGAAACAAGTTGATAAAGGTGAAAATTTTTATAAAAAATCCAGAACTTTATCTTCTAAATTAGCATCAAACCCCATAGGATTAGTCATTTCTCCAATTCCAACTATTATCGGCTGGGCTGGTTATGCTGTTTGCACGGTTTCATCACCAATCACAGGATTGAGCGAAAAAGGCGGATCGGTTTCTATTCCAAGCGGTTCAATATTTGAAATTAAGTTATTAAAAAATGTAGACTTGTGAAGCCGTAAAAAATATGATATAATATAACCAATGAAAAAGAGGATATTTTTTATGAAAAAGAAAAGTTTTGCGTTCACATTGGCAGAAGTTTTGATTGCTATGACAATTATTGGAGCCGTGTCTGCTTTAGTTATGCCGCAACTTATTCTCGGGCAAAAATCGAATAAAGCCAGAGCTCAGTTTAATACAGCATATTCAATTTTAACTCAAGCCGTAACTGATATGGACGCAGATAGTGTTTCTGTTAAACAATCAAGCTACGAAGAATCATCAGATTTTTTGGCAGTATTGAAAAATTATGTGAAAGTTACACAAGATTGCGGAACAACTCTTTGTGAACCAAAACCTTCATATCCGAGTAGCTTACGAAATCAAAGAGCCTTTATACTAAATAATGGAATGCTGTTTATCGCAGAAAAAGCGCCTAAACAAATTGTAATTAGACCAAGCAATTTAGGATACAATGAATATACAGAAAAAATTGCAGAAAACGATTTAAACAAAAACTCTTGGATATCTTATTTCATACCGGAAGCTAAGGCGGCAATAATACCTCTTCAACCTAATTACAGAGAACGAACAGGAGTAATTTTAGTAACCGTAGATGTTAACGGTAATAGTAAACCGCCAAATAAACGCGGATATGATGTTTTTTCATTTCAATTAGTTGATGGTGATATTGTTCCTGTCGGAGGTCCGGGTACTTTTGCTCAATTGACAAACTGTTCTCGAAGCAGTAATGGTATGAATCTTGATTTCGCAGACTCTCAGATGGCTTGTTCAAACGAAGCGGCGATTGATGAGAATTACTTTAAGACTGTTTATAGAGAATTATAAATTTTAAAATGGTAAAAACATAGAGGCGGCAAATCGAAAGATTTGCCGCCTCTATGTTTATTTGAAAATATGAAAAGATTTACTTTGAAACTGTTTCAAAAATAACGTTAAATGCTTCAGGATCTCTTACAGCCAAATCTGCAAGCATTTTACGGTTAACAATTATGTTAGCTTTTTTGCATGCATTAACAAACTTAGAATAGCTCATTCCGCGTTCTCTAACAGCAGCATTAATTCTAACAATCCACAATCTTCTCATGTTGCGTTTTGTAGTACGTCTATCTCTGTAAGCGTACTTAAGTGCTTTCATTACAGCAATGTTTGCAACTTTAAAGATTCTGCTTCTTGCACCAATAAAACCTTTAGCAAGTTTTAATATTTTTTTGTGCCTTTTAACACCGGCATTACCACGTCTTATTCTCATTTTCTATGCTCCTATCTTGAATACTTCTTGTATGGTAACTCTTTAGATACCAGATTTACGTGTGACTCAGATACGTCAATCATCTTGAAAATTCTACGTTTTCTAGATCCTGACTTGTGTTGGAGCAAGTGGCCAATGCCTGCTTGTCTTTTCATGATTTTTCCGCTTGATGTTACTTTATAACGTTTTGCAGCGGATCTGTGTGTTTTTAATTTTGGCATTTCGTATCTCCTTTTCTTTTGCTGGTGTTGGGCAAATATACCCAACCTACTGCTTAAAGTACTTACTGCTTCATAGGCATACCAAAGCCCATTTCGGCTTAGACAATAATATTATGAAAAAAAAATATTTGCAAGTAAAATAAATAAATAGTTTAATATTTTTTAACACCATATGGTATAGTTATTAAGTTATTTAGTACCGTATAACCTTCAATAGGCTTAATTTCAGTATTAACAATATAATACGCAGATCCTGAACCTGTCATTAGTGCATTTGGATATTTTGTTTTTATTTTTTGTAATTGAGGATAATCATTTATAACAGCCCATTCCAAATCATTTGAAAAATTTTTGCGACTTTTGTCATTGAGATCTTTAGCAGAAAATTTTGTATAAGCTTCTTTTGCCGAAATGCCGACATTATCAGGCTTTATAACACTCAGGTTAAATTCTTCATAAGGTAAAGTCTTTAGAATTTCTCCTCGTCCTTTTGCCAAAATTCTTCCTCCTTGCAAACAAACATTCAAATCAGAACCCAATTTTGCACAAAGTAAGTGAAGTTCATCAATTGTTAGTGGACTGTTAAATAATTCATTCAGACCGTACAACGTTCCGGCAGCATCGCTGCTTCCGCCTGCAAGACCGGCACATACCGGAATATGTTTATCTATATAAATATTTACTGTACATAAGGAATTTATTTTATCCAAAAATAACTTTGCCGCTTTGTATACCAAATTTGCTTCATTATAAGGTATTTCATCAGAATTGCCGCTTAGAACAATCTCTGTTTGTTGTGCCGGCTTAACTTCAATTGTTAAATAATCAAACAAATTTATTGTTTGCATAATACTTTCAATATTATGAAACCCATCTTCACGTTTATCCAAGACCTTTAAATCAATATTTATTTTAGCCGGACATTTTACTTGAATACTTTTCATAATTTCAAAAGTTCCTCTGATAATTTTCCAAACATTTCAATAGAAAGCTTTTCACCTCTAACATTTTCATCAAGTCCAATTGATAAAAGAGCTTTTGAAACTTTATCTTTTGC
Organism: bacterium; assembly: GCA_017471365.1. GTDB lineage: Bacteria > Cyanobacteriota > Vampirovibrionia > Gastranaerophilales > Gastranaerophilaceae > Zag111. The sequence goes on along the minus strand of JAFUUC010000061.1, from coordinate 6,281 downwards.
AAATCCTGCGTTTAACAAGCAATTTTTAATATTTTTCCTACGTTGAGCAAATGAAGCTTTGACGGTTCTTCTAAAATGGCTATAATCTGAGAGTTCTAAACGAGGTTTTTGCTTAACTACAAGTTTTACCAGTGCAGAATTAACTTTTGGGGCAGGGAAAAAAGATTTTCTTCCAACCAATCTTAAAATTTGCACATCCGCCCAAAATTGTGACAAAATTGTCAAAAGTCCGTATTGTTTGCCTTGTGATTTTTCAGTTGCGACAATTCTGTGAGCAACTTCTTCTTGAACCATAAGAATTATATCTTTTATTTTTGCTCGGTTTTTATTGTTTAAATCATCAACTTCACCCAGAAGATGTGCAATAATCGGGCTTGTAATATAGTAAGGGATGTTCGCAACGATTTTGATTTGTTCATCACACAAAGTTGACAAATCAGTTTTTAAAATATCATTATGAATAATTTCAAGGTTAGGAGCATTAAGTTTTTTTAGTTCTTTTATTGCTTCCTCATCCAATTCTATAGCGATAACTTTTTTTGCATATTTTATCAACTGTTCCGTAACAAATCCAACACCTGGACCTATTTCAACAACAATGTCTTCTTTATCAATATTTGCAAAACGAATTATATCTTGAATGATTTCACCATTAATAAGAAAATTTTGTCCCAGACGTTTTTTAGTTCTAAAAAATTTTGCTCTTTCAAAGTAGTTCATCTTACCAATTATAATATCACAGACAGGCGGATGTTTAAAATATTTTATTTGATATCTTAATGATTGTTATGATATTATAGTTTACAAAGGGATATGACATGGTTAAAGTCGAACAGCAAAGTGTTTTAGACAGGAGCGAAATTTTAAAACTTTATACAAAAGGTTGTACTAATGATTTCAAAATTTCTATGGAATATGAGCGATTACCGATATCTTCAACTTCTTATAAAGCTGTTGAATACTGGGGTGGTTGCGGAATAAGGGATTTTTTGGAACGCTTTGCAGGGGAATTTGACTGGAAATATATTGTTGATCAAAACAATATCATAGGATTAGCAAAAGATCATGACACAATAACATTAGAACCTGGTTCACAATTTGAAATAAGCACGAAACCGGAAAGAACAATATTTCAACTCAAAGAAAAAATAGATTCTATAAATACTGCTCTACAGTCGGTTATGGATCCCGATACAGTTTTACTCAATTACGGAGTTTCACCTTATTCAACATACAAATCAATTCATCTTATTCCAAAACGCCGTTATAAAATTATGGCAAACTATCTTTGGGGGATACTTTCTGACGTTATGATGAGAGAAACCGCAGGAATACAGTGCTGTATTGATTTTCGATCCGAAGAAGATGCTATGAGAAAATACAAACTTGCTAACAAACTTTCTCCTTTTATGACAGCTATGTTTGCAAATTCTCCTATTCGTGGCGGGGTTGATACAGGTTATAAAACTTTTCGCGGTCTAAGCTGGATAAACACAGACAATGATCGCTGTGGTTTCTACGGCAAAATCAGCGAAGAATTTTCTTTCGATGATTATATTGATTGTATTATGAAAACGCCAATAATATTCATTCATCGAGACGGAAATCCTATTGAAATTAATGGAAATATTACATTTGAAGAATTTATGACAGATGGTTATGAAGGTCTTTATCCGACAATAGAAGATTATGAATTGCAGGCAAATTTATGTTTTCCGGAAGTCCGTATGCGTAATTTTATAGAAATGCGTAATCATGATTGCGTTGGAGGAGATTTAAAATACTCTATTCTGGCAATTTATAAAGGAATAATGTACGATAATCAGGCAATGTCTGAATGCGAAGAATTGTTTAAACACTTACAGTATAAAGACTTTTCAGAACTTCGCTATAACGTACCAAAACATGGTCTACAAGCAAAAATTAAAAAAGTAGAAATCAAGGATTATGCAAAAGAAATTATTTCTATAGCACGAAAATCTTTAAAAGAAGCACAAACCGGTGAAGAAATGTTTTTGAGTCCTATTATGGAGTTAACTTCGAGGGGTATTTGTCCGGCAGACATAATCCAGAAAAAATGGAACGGAATCTGGAATAAAGACCTGCGAAAACTAATAAAACATCTTACAACAATGTCATAAAATAAGTTAATCTAAGATTGTGATTCGACCGTCATATTTTATGTCTATTGGTTCATTGAATTTTTTCATATAGTCGCAAGCTAATTTATTTTTATCGGCAAAAATTGTCTTTAAAACATAATCCGGATTTGGGTTTGTTGGCAAGTAATGATCGCCGCCTGTTGCTATGAAATCATCTGTTGCAACTGTATAATGTTTTGTTGTAGAAGGATTGTTAACATCGATTTTGTGAACATTATTATCTTTATCTATAAATTCAGCATCAAGCAATTCACCCTGTTTGTTGCAAGTATACTTCATTCCGGAAACAAGCATTATACCCGGTTTGTGTGAATTTAACTTAAATGATTTCAAACCAACTTTTATCATATCAATAATTTGCTTTTCAGTCAGATCTAAAACCATCATATTGTCTTCAAACGGTGTTATATCTGCAACCAGACGGGAATCTACTATACCTTCAGAAAAATGTCCGCGAATATTTGCAGCATTTAAAAGTCCAATATCAGTGCCTAATTCAATACGCATTGAATCTGCAATTAAATTTCCGTGCGGGTTATCTTCTATAAGTCTATTTTTCGGTGTTGGAACCGCTGATCTTATTCTGCCAACGATTTCCGGTTTTCCGATAATTTTTTCAACAGAGTCTTTAATTTGTAGAGGTCTGTTGTATATCATAGTATCAATAACATTATTTTGGACTTTTTTAATTACGCCGTTATTGTCAAAATCAACATTGAGAACACCCACATGATTTCCGTCTTTTCCGGCCTGGGTAATGACTATTGGTTCACCTGTTTTAGAATAAAAAAGATTTTCGCCTTCTTTAACACCTTTTATAAGTTCATGCGTGTGTGCGCCAAAAATGATATCAATACCATCTGTTTCCAGAGCAATTCGTTTATCATTTTTCAAACCACTGTGGGAAAGTAAAATAATTTTATTAATTCCTTGCTCTTTAAGTTTACGCACCTCATCTTGAACAATTTTGATAGTCGTTTCAACATCTGCTACTTCAATGCTGGCAAGACTATCGTTCATTTTTACTCTTTCAATAATATCAGAAGGTGAAATACCAATAAATCCGTATTTTTCACCATCTCTTTCAATAATAGTTGATGGCACAAATTTATCTTTTAACGGAGAATCATCCTTTACTTTCATATTAGCCGCAAGAATTTTTGTATTAGCATCAGACATAAGTCTTCCTAAATTTTCAGGATCAGGAACATCAAACTCATGATTTCCAGGGATTGCCGCATCAAATCCACACCATCTTAAAAATTCACTTGCAACTTTGTTATTCTTTTCATTTGCACCAATAAAAATGTCACCTGATTCTACTTTAAACTTAGACACCGGTAGTAATCTTGGCAAAGAACGATCTTGTTTGAAAAAGTCTGAAAAAGCTTCCTGCAAATTCGTATTATCAAATTCTTTGCATATATTATAAATACGCTCCATACGGGTCATTTTCCCGTGTACATCGTTAACATAAAACCAACTGGTATGTATCAAACCGGCATCTTTATAAATTGACTTGGTATACTTTGAGTCTGAATTTGGGGTAACTTTCGGTTGTGTCGATACACTACTTGCAACGTTGTTATATTGAGTCTTCGGCTGAATATAAGTCGTATTTATCATACTTTCCTAACCTTCATTTTCACTTGTATAAAAAAACATAAAATTTTTTTTTGCCCAATTTTAAAATTATATTAAGTAAGCGTTACATTCGCAAAAAAAATCGGATATACAAATCCGATTTTTATATAAATTATTCTTTTTCAAATTGATCTTTACCGACTCCGCATAAAGGACATGTCCAATCATCCGGCAAATCTTCAAACTTTACACCGCCATTTTCCTCCGGATCATATACATATCCGCATACTACGCACACCCATTTTTCCATGATTCGTATCCTTTCCTTTGTCTACAATTGTATTGTAACATAAATATTGTTTTTTTTATTCATCTGTTGAGGAATTGTTACTTTGTGCAAGCTTTGCCTCAACATCTTTTTTAACTTGATAATCGGAATCCTTGCTGAATTTTCTTATTGCAAGCATTATTAACGGAGAAATTACACCCAATGCAGCAATGCAGGCTCCCATATTTTTTATCACAGAAAGTCTTTTCAATTTTCTTACCGATTTAAAAAATTCATCGATAGTCTCACCTGAAGCCTCATATTGCCCAAAAAGTTTTTCAATTTTATTTGCAATTCCTCTCAAATCCGATAAATCAATATATTTTCTTGTATCAACCTGCCCGCTTTTTTCATAAAGCGTTATAATATCTGATTTTTTAGCAATTTCTACTACAAGATTATCAGTTTCGGGATTTACCGCAAATCTGTACATATCAATATTAGATTTATCTGCAAGCTTGAAAGCTTCCAAATGTTTTGCCATAGATCCATCAGCAAAAGATTGTTTTAACTGCTCACTTTCAATTACTCTTGCATCAAGGTCGATAGACTTGTTAAAATACTTTTCTGAGTGTCTTTCAAGTGCCTTTGAAATCATTGGACCTGCAAGATACATAAATGCCCAGAAACTTCCTTCTTTTATTACATATCCGGTCAGATCCTGCGGATTTCTGGCATGTGTAAGTCTTTCACCGGTTATAACCCCATCAACAATCATAAGATTTCTTACCGGATCAAACATAAAATCTTGTATTCCACCTGTAAAAGAAATATTTTTACAAGTTTCTATTTCATCTTTTTGTGCAAAATACTCTTTTTTAATTTGATTTTCTGTATATTTATGTCTAAATTTTGTCAGCCCCAAATACGTTAAAGCTGTGAGTGCAGTAGAGGCTATAAATTTTGCCATAGTAATATTTTTTAAATATTTTTTGTTTTTAGCAGCATTTTCTATAGCAGATTGAATTTCTTTTGTTGGAGCAAATTCTTTAGCCGCTTCAATTATACCTTTATCTTTAAAAATTCTTACATCTATATTAGGGTCAAGATTTTTTGGGAAACAAAGAAGTTTACCTAATATAAATTTGTAAGTAGGAATCCCGCCCAGCCATATTGCCTGAGTCCCAAATTCGTCTATAAACCGGTCTTTGCCTTCAAACTTATCACCAGCCATATAAGAAGCAGTAGTCAAACCGCAACTGTTTGCAATGTCTTTAATTGCGAGGGGTATAAGAGAACTGTTATTTCCCAGGGTGGAATAAATTGTACTTGCACTAATCATTGGTATCATTTCTTTTTTCTCAAACTTTCTTCAAAATTTTAATTGACTTATCTACACTTAATTTTTACTTTTCGTAACAAAAAACAGAGCCTTAAAAATTGAAATTTCAAAGGCTCTGTTTTAAAAATTTATTTTTCACAATACAACGTAACGTGTTTTAACTTAAAACAAGCCTCCTTTTGCTATGTCTGTTACGTCGTAATTGTCTGTTCATAATTATTCTTCCACCGCCAGAATAACACGGGCAAAATAAATAGTCAAGTGCTTCATCAGTTAATCTCCTATGCAAACGAACCTGTAACCGGAGTAATCGCGACTGAGGCTGAAGTCATAACCGCTCGTGCCACCACTGACGAAGCTGCGGTTGCGAGAGTAATCGCTCGTACCCGAGAACTCCTCTGACGACCACAGGTAGAAGCTCGAAACAGAAGAAGGGTCAATGCCCAGTTTTGCTACTTCTGTAGTATCCCAGCTTGCTGATACACCGGTGTCGTATGCACTAATTAAGCCTGCTTTGCTTGGATAAATCACCTTAGCTATGTTTGCCAGTTCTGTCATGGTAGGTAAGTGTCCACCCATGTCTCTACAGGTTACTACAGCTCCTACCCAGTAGTCACTTTCTCCTGAGTATGGGCAGTGGGTTATTTCAGGATACTTAGAGTTTCCTAAGTAATCTGAACAATCCATTGCCGGTGGAGATGTTAGTCCGTCTGTTTGTTTAATAATATTGTAACCCGCTATTGTAGCTAAGACAGCAGGACCCTCAGCAATATTAATTGAAGCTTTGTTCATAGCAGTCAAATCTTTTCCCACTCTATTTGGCATGCGGCTGCCATTTAGATCATACAATCCGTCTACACATGAGTGTATTTTCTTGTTATCAGACTTTATACTATCAGGATCTGAAATACATTTTTTATTATAA
>JAFUUC010000060.1 GCA_017471365.1 bacterium | reverse complement strand
TGCTGATATTAAGTATTTGAGCGATCTGATTGTTATTTTTTCCTTCAGAGACGAGCTTACATACTTCAAATTCTCTTTGCGAATATTTCATAATTAATCTCCTTTTGTGAGTACTTCCAGGGTTATTTTAACTTGCAAAATGCCCACTACGATTAAAAATATTTCCACTTTACAAAAATTTACATGATTAATTACTATGTTTTTGATGTATTTTAATGAGTTCGTCTAGAGAATTGAAAGGAATGAGTTCATTAAAGCCCCAGAAACATGTTTTTGTCCCTCTCATTCTCAATAGTGGGGATAGTATGTAGTTATCATTTTGATATTTTTTCAAAGCAGAGATAGGGGCGTAACCAAAACAAACTATTGTTGTATCATCTCTGCGAACATTAATTATTTCCGGTCTTACGACATGTTTATGAATGACAGGGAATTTCCACAATTCAACTGTTTTAACTCCGATATTCAAGCCTTGCTTGCTCAAATCCGCTATATTGTAGTAATTTGATTTTCCTACCGAGTAGTCTATAATATCAATTCCAAGGAGTTTTTCCATAGCTGCTTCACCAAGTAAACCGGTGTAAAATCTTTTAAATTCTTGCCCGTTATCTATTTTATGATGATATTCAGAGGCTTTTGCTTTAATAATACTGTTTGCCAAATCAGTTATGGATGCAATTGTATTTTCATCCACCGTAATACGTAATTTGCCTTCTGCAAAAGGAACTACATATTTTTTATAGTCGTTCTTATATTGAGTGTTATCCATTTTTTAATCAAATAATGCATTAATTTTATCAATTATATCTTGCGGATCAATCTCACAGGTAATATTATTTACATCTTGAGCCACTTGATATAATTTTGCTGCTTGTATTTTATCTCCGGTAAGAGTAATTGAGCGGGCTAAATTAAAATGTGCCAGAGCATAATTGGGATTGCATTCAACGGCTTTCTCAAACATCTCTATTGCTTCTTGAACCCTGCCTAAATCGTCAAGATAAATAACTCCCAGATTATTGTATGCAATTGAATAGTTTTTATCATATTCTATTGCATATTTATATTCTCGAATTGCTTCATCTGTATCCCCTTTGCCCCAATATAAAAATCCAAGATTACAGTGAATTTTTGCATTTTTAGGGTCAAGATCAAGAGCATTACGGTAAACAGCAAGTGCATTATCGTAATCTTCTTTATCATAGAAAGCACTACCAAGATTTACATAAATATCAATATCTTCAGGAGTCATAAGGTACGCACTTTGATATGATGTAATTGCGGCATTTATATCTTCTTTTGCTTCCTGAAAAACAAATCCAAGAGTTTGATTTATAACACTTGTCCATTGTTTATTAGGATTGAGTGTTACGGCGGTTTGAAAATGGGAAATAGCTCCATCTATGTCGCCTTTTACATATAAAATATTTGCTAAATTTGAATGAAACTCCGGCATATTTGGCATAATTTTAATTAATTTATTATATGTGTTTGCCGCATTATCATAGTCTCCCATGTCTTCATAAGCCTTACAAAGATGACGGTATGCCGGAATATTTAAGCAATCAAGCCAAATTGCCATTTTATATTCGGTGATTGCATCTTCAAAACGTCCTAATGATGAATATATATCTCCAAGAAGGCAATACAATGGCACAAATCCAGGAGCTTTGTCTACTGCATCGTTGTAAATTGCAATTGCCGGTTCAAGACCTTGTGTTTGGATTTTGTAGTAGCCTTTTAGCATAGTAGGTACAAACTTTAAATATGCAAGTGAATCTTTAACCCTTTTAATTGCATCAATATCAAATGGGAGAGTAATTAATGACATAATGTACTCATAAATTGATTTGATTTTATTTTTTAAAATTCTGAATGATGATACTTGATAAAGATTATAAAGCAAATAATGTGAGCAAGAACTTGCAAAAGGGCTGTATTTGATCGCAAGTTTAGCATTCATTTCTGCATCCTGAAAATGAGCCTTTTTCGTATAGGTTTCAGCAAGCATATAGTAAGCTTTAGCAAATTTAGGATTTTTCTTTATTGCTGTGTCAAAGTAGTTAACTGCCTTATCCAGGTCACCTTTAAAAAATTGTGCTTTACCTATTTTGTAATATATTTCAGCAGAATCTATATATGATTCAAGAGCTATTTGATATTCTGTAATAGCTTCATCTATATACTGGCAAGACGAATAAATATCCAAATGCCAAGCCAAATATAAATCTCCAAGACGTAAATGCAAAGCGGCATTCGAAGGATCTTTTTGAAGGCCTACTTGACAAAGTTCGATTGCTGATTTCACATTACCTGTTTTTATTTCTTGTTTAATTTTTTTATCTAGTGTTTGTGTATTGTTTTTCATCATCCCAAAATGCCCTTTTAACAACAATTGTAATTAACTTTCTGTAAAAAAGCAAGTTATTTAATATAATTTTGTGTATAATATAACTTGTAAGAAAGGAATTATTCAATGTCGGAAAATAGAATATATTTTGTTGATGTAACAAATAGAGACGGAGTACAAACTTCTCGTTTAGGACTTGCAAAACTCCAAAAAACAATAATTAATCTTATGCTGAATAGTATGGGGATAACTCAATCAGAATTTGGTTTTCCAACTACAAAACACGAGATTAATTATTTGAACGGTAATCTCGAATTAGTGAAACGAGGTGTAATAAAAACCACAAAACTTTCAGGTTGGATGAGAGGTATAGCATCTGATGTTGAATTATCTTTTCAAAATGTTCCTGAATTGAAGTATGTGAATCTTTCACAGTCAACTTCTGAACAAATGATTAATGGAAAATATATGGGCAAAAAAACACCGGATGATATTATAAAAATGACTAAAGAAGCGGTAGAGTGTGCTATTGATAAAGGGGCAGAAATCGTCGGTGTGAATGCTGAAGATGCTTCAAGAAGTGATTTGGATTTTCTTATTAAATATGCTACTGAAGCGAAAAGATCCGGAGCTAAACGTTTTAGATATTGTGATACATTAGGTTTTGAAGATCCTCAAACAACTTATGACAGGATTTACAAAATTGCTAAAGCTACTGAAATGTCTATTGAATTACATTTTCATAATGATCTTGGAATGGCTGCTGCATGTTCTGTTATGGGAGCAAAAGCTGCAATTGACGCCGGAGTAGATGCATACATAAATACTGCGATTAATGGCATGGGTGAAAGAGCCGGAAATGCGGATTTGGTTTCTTGTTTGCTTGCTTGTTTGAAGTCCGCCGGGTTCAGAGGAAAATATAAAATTGATGAAAATATAAAACTTGACAAAGCTTGGCAAATTGCAAAATATACAGCTTATGCTTTTGGAATACCTATTCCGATGAATCAGCCTGCGGTTGGTGACAATGCTTTTGCTCACGAATCAGGGATACATGCTGATGGTGCTTTGAAAGATCGTAGAAATTATGAACTCTATGATTTTGAAGAACTAGGACGTGGTGAACCTGAAATTATTGAAACAGGAAGAATGATTACCACAGGAGAATATGGTGGAATTAAGGGCTTTAGGAACGTTTATAACAATTTGGAACTTGAATTTAAAGATGAACACGAAGCTAGAAATATTTTGGAACTTGTTCGTTATGCAAATGTTCATACGCAAAAACCTTTAACAACAAGTGAATTGAGGTTTATTTATTTTTATCCTGATATTGCAGCTAAAATAATGACGGTTTCTCCATACTACGAACCGATTGGAGCTATTAAAGAAAGAGTAGATGCTCAAAAAATTAACCCACCAAAAAGTGTTATATAGCAATTATCAAAAAAGGTTAGTAAGGAGGTTTTTAGTGCAAAAATGTCAGTCAGGCGATGCAGCCAGGTTATCAAAAAATTGTAAATACTACAATGTCGAATTTTTGAGAATCGTATTTTCAATAGGAATTGTTTGTTTTCATCTGTTTACAAATATGATAAAATATGTGGGCGAAGATCCTTTGCTTTTGCATCTTGCTGATAAAACTAAGCATGCAGGAATGATTGTAGAATGTTTTTTGATAATTGCCGGATTTTTCTTGTTTTATTCTTTAAAAAATAAGCCGGAGCAGTCATGGTTAGAATTTAGTTTAAACAAAATTGCAAGATTATGGCCGGTATTTGCATTTTCGATATTTTGCTTTGTTATACTTTCTTTCATAGGATTTATCAAGATTAATTTTTATACACAATTCGTTAATTTATTCTTTTTACAGTGTATTGGGGTTACTTTGGAATATAAGGGAATAAATTGGTATATTTCACCATTTTTCTGGACTATGATTTTGTATTTTGGAATTTTAAAATCTTTTAAAATTGGAAAAGCAAATTTGATTATTGCAATATTAACATATTTTTCTTTTGTCGGGCTGATAAATAATTTTAGTGGAGGTTTTGGCAGGGAAACCTTTAATATTTTCTTCAATGCGGGATTAATGAGATGTTTAGCCAGCATAGGAATAGGTTATTTTGTAGGATGTTTACATGACAGGGTGAAAAATTGTCCGGAAGTTTTTATAAATCGAATAGAAAAATGCGTAAAGTTTGTTATAAATTATCAAAATAAATTGATATATGTAATAGTTTTTGCAATATTATTCTTTTTATTTATATTAAAACAAGGCTTGGTTTCTAATATTACGAATTTAAAAATTTTCGAAAAAGCCGGTTGTTATGCTTATTCGATTTATGTAATGCAGCAAGTATCATTTTATATAATGGGCGGTACCTTGTGGAAGTTCGCGGACTTTTCAGATCACAAAATTTTGGTAATATTAATTTCTCTTATTTTTTCGGTAGTTATAGCAATATTTACGTACCATTTTATTGAATTGCCTGTTGGAAGATATTTAAAGAATAAATTTTCCTTAATTTTCGGCTTTTCAAAATAGTATTAGATTTATGTTATAATATAGCTAATTCTTTTTCTTCAAATATATTTTCTTAAGCATTTTTACCGTGGCGATTATCATTACGCCGAGCAATAAAGATGCAAGTCCTGCCGGCATATAATCCCAAAGTCTTGAACAAAATACCGTATAAGTTTCGATTATAAGGAATGTCAAGCCGTAATTAAAAAATAATTTTTTCTCAGTTTGTGTTCCGTAATACATTGCACCTATTGATGCGGCAATGAATAAAAGGTTCGCAAACCAGAGTTCCGATGTTGAAGCACTTCCTTCGCTTAAACCAATATCAAATCCCCAGAAAGATGCAATCCACAATGAGAGAAATAACATCAAAAGTCCCGTCCAATTGTATGCTGAAGAAAATTTTTCACGAATAAAATCATCATTCTGATTTTTAAGTTCTGTAATGTAACCGATTAAAAGCAGGATAATACTTAAAAATATCGTAACAACAGGTTTTGAAACCCCTATCCAATAACTTGCGTACCCATATCCCGCAAATACTCCCGCACTAAGACATACAAAATATATTCCGAACAAAAGATACATAACTTTTCTTGCTCTGTATGCCCAGTAGGTAAATGTCGCAGCCCCGGCAAGGTTCCAGAATGGAAAGATTTTATGTGCGGAATAATAGGCATTATGCGGAATTAACAGCATATTGAAAAAACAGAAAACCGCTCCAAGCGACATTGCTGACAAAGTATCAAAAACAAAATTTGTTTTGAGTACGTATTTTTGCTCATCAGACAAATTTAAACTGTCAACATCCTTCGCCGGCTTGTATTTTTCCGATAAAAAACGAAATAAAAAAAATAAAATCAGTGAACAAATTCCAAAAATGAAATACCCGTAATTATCTCCAAATATACCGTATAAAATATTATATACCGGCTGAATAAAATATGTGTTTAAAAATACAAAAAATCCTTCGCTCATTTTGACTAAGAACGCCAAGAATTTCATCATAAAGTCGAGTTTCAAAAAACTTATTACGGTTGCGATTACGCCGAAAATTACATACAATGCCCCAATTATGGATAGCCATTTTAGTAGGCGGAAAAAATTTTCTTTAGAACGTTCTTTCATAAAGTTTTTGATAGCCGCTTCCTGTTCTTTAGAAATTAATTCATGCATTACCCACAAATGCAGCATTTTATTTAGTCGCATATGGCTCTCTCCTTTAATTCCATACGATTTTAACATAGTTAAATTGTTTGTGCAAATTTTATGGTATAATCTTCTTATGAAAAAAATATTACTAATAGTATTATTGTTTCTCGCCGGTATTAGTTCTGTTTTTGCTGATGAGTTGGAGGATGATTATCTTGATATCGCTTCCAATTATTGTGTAGAAGGTGATTATAATTCCGCAATGGAATATCTTAATAAAATTCTTGCAAGAAATCCCAATAATACAAAAGTCGCTGATTTGAAAAAAGGTTTGACTCATGTCATTTCTAAGGATAAAAAATCTTTTATTGATAGTGTAAATCCGGCTCTAAGACAGGCTATGGAATATAAAAGGTTAGGAGATGAAACTTCCGAATATAATTCTTTAGTGGCAGCAACAAAAGAAAACAATGCTTATCTTGCATACTATTATCTTGGAAATTTCTATCGAGAAAAATTCGATTACAAAAAAGCCATTGATTCTTATAATGCTTCTGTGTCAGCACGTGCAGATTTTGCTCCGGCATATTTATCTACAGGAGTTGTTTTGTATGAATTAGGGAAATATAATGCGGCTTTAAACCCCATAGATAAATATCTTACATTCAATCCGGAGGATGATTATGCGTACTCGCTTAAATCAAGAGCTGAGTTTCAATTAGGTATGATTGAAAAGTCGAAAATTGATAATAATAAGGCAATTATTTTGAATAATTCCCCGGAATATCAATTTGACAGAGCTAAAATTCTTTATAAAGAAGGTGATTATCTGGCTGCAAAAAACCTTTTTACAAATCTTTTATCATATATTCAAACATCAAAAATTTATGAATATCTTGGGCTTTGTGATTATGCAATGCAAAATTATTCCGGTGCTTTGATTAATTATGATAAAGCAATCATACTCTCTGATGATGACGAATATCTTGAATCAAGGTATAATGAAATAAAAGGTTTACTGGAAAAACAGCAAAATGAAAAAGTACAGGAAGAGTAAAAATAACGGATTTTTTACAAAATTAGTAAATGCATGTATAACAATTTGCTTGACGGCAGGTATGCTTTGGGGCTTACAGGCTTATAGCAAATCTGCGGGTCTGAAATTTGTACAGCTCAGTGATGTTCATTTTCTTGAAAATGGGCAAAATACAACTTACAAAATGACCGGTGCTTCTCCACAATTATTAGATGATGCTGTTGGTCAAATTAATGAACAAAATAATATCGATTTTGTTATGATAACGGGAGATTTGATAGATAAATCTTTTGAAAAAGAATTGAATGGAGTTCTTCCTCATTTAGAAAAATTGAATTATCCCTGGTATTTTGCTTTCGGAAATCATGACCGCTGTGTTGGCGGGTATTTGAATACTCTTGTTTATCTTGAAATGATTAGAAAATCTAATCAAAATTTCAAGTTTAAAAATTCATATTATTCATTTGAACCTAAAAAAGGTTATAAAGTTATAGTATTGGATGATATTATTACGACAGAAATTACTTCTCAGGGGAATATAGGCACTGAACAGTTGAAGTGGCTAAAAAAAGAACTTGATAAATCTAAAAAAGATACTGTTTTAATTTTTATGCATATTCCGGTAACAGAGCCTTTTGCAAGTCCCGGACATAGATTGAGAAATGCTTCACAAGTTAGGAATTTGATAGAAAGTTACAAAAATCCTATAGGCGTTTTTCAGGGGCATTATCATGCCGCGAAGGTTATGCAGAAAGGGAATGTCCTTTATGTAAATTCTCCGGCTCTAGTTTCTTATCCTAATGCTTTTAGAATTGTGAATGTAAGAAATTATAAAGATAAGGCTGTATTTGAATTGAACTGGGTTGAAACAAGAGAAAAATCCCTGCAAAAAACTGCAAAAATGCTCCTTTTTTCAATAGATCTTTATTCTGGGACAAAAAAAGATAGAGAAGGTGTTTACGAACTTAAAAGGTAAATATATGGGTGATATTAATGTAAAATTTAGAGGTGTAAGAGGTAGTTTTCCCGTTGCAAAAAATGATTTTATGAATTATGGGGGAAATACTTCTTGTGTTGAAATCAATGCTGGTGGACACTTGATTATACTTGATGCAGGTACAGGAATTGTTGGAGTTGGTGATGAATTGATGACAAATTACATTTCTTCTGCTATCAAACCTGAAGATCGGAAACCAATTAAGGCAAATATTTTTGTTTCTCATATTCATCAGGATCACCTGCTTGGATTAACTTTTTTCAAACCGTTGCACGTAAAATCTTCTCAAATTAGAATTTTTGGTTCTGTGGAAAGTAATTCTTCTTTAAAATCAGATCTTTCACAACTTGTTTTTGGCAAAACTTTTCCTATCGATCTTGGTGATATTGCTTGCAATTTTGAAATAAATGATATACCTAATATCGGTCGGGTTGTTTTATCTAAAGACGGACAACCGAAATTGAATGCTGAAATAGGGAAAGATGATGTCGTGGTAAGTTTTTATAAATCATATGTTCATCCTCAGTCAGGAGTTATGGTTTATAGAGTTTCTTATCATGGGAAATCTGTTGTTTATGCTACGGATAAAGAATGTTATGTTGGTGGAGATAAAAAGTTTGTTCAATTTGCACGTGGCTGCGATTTATTGATTCATGATGCTCAGTATACGACAGAAGATTATTTAAATCCTTATTCATCAAAACAAGGTTTTGGACATTCAACTTTTGATATGGCAATTGAAACATTCAAACAAACAAATGCAGGTCAACTGGCATTTTTCCATTACGAGCCTTCTTATAATGATGAAAAACTTGATAAAATTCAAGAATATTATGCTGCAAATTTCAAGAATGTATTTATGTCAAATGAAGGCTTGGAGTTGAATATTTAGAAAACTTAATTAAAAGGGTAGTATATGAAGCGAATTTTAGCGTTTTTGTTATTAATATTGTTTTTTGCCCCTCCGGTATTAGCCAAACCTGGAACTATAGTTACCTATACCATTGATCCGGAAAAAAATGCTTATATTCACAATAATAAAGGGATTGAATATGCTTCGGAAAAGCTTTATTATGCAGCAATACAGGAGTTTAAAATTGCAATTAGTTTAAACCCCAAAAAACAGTCTACCGCAGTTTATTTCAATAATCTTGGTAAAGTTTATATGACAATTGGTTATCCACAATTTGCACTTGATTGCTTTGAAAATGCATTGACTCAATACAGTTTGAATTTTGAATATTATGAAAACCTGGCAGAATGTTATAAACAGTTAGGAATCGCTTCTGATAAAATCGAGCTATATAAACAAAAAAACGGACCTTTGAATAAAATTATGGTTGCTCTTTTGGAAGAAAAATTAGGGAATGAAAAGCGTGCTATAGTTTTATTAGATGAATTTTCTATTGCAGAGCCGGATTTAATTATTACTCCTGCTGTTAAAGAACATGTGAAAGGTTTGGTTGGAAATTTATAAAACAAGTAAAAATCCTGTTAGAACTAACAGGATTTTTTTGGGTTGTGTTTTTGTAGTTATTTTATGCTTTGTTTGTATTTTTCGATCAAATTAGAATTTCCTTGCGGAATTTGTTCTATTTTTGGGATTTCCACGCTTCCTTTCATTGAAGGTTCGTGTGCCAGAGTTCCATTTTGTTGGTTAGCAGCCCTTTTAGCGGCTTTCTTTTCTTCCCATTTTTCAAGTTGAGATGCAAGAGGAGTTGCAATGAACGGTACTACAACACGTTTTGCCAAAATTGTTGAAGCAATAAGTTCTGTTACTGATTTAAATAACGATAGTGCAACATCTTTCATTCCAACAAATTGATGAGTTAAATCGCCCTTAGATTCAGGGATAATATTTAATTTCTTCTGATTTACTCTAACTTGTTCAATATATGAGTTCATATTCTTGGTGTTAAATGATTTAAATACTTTATCAAATAACTTACCACTATATTTTCTCATTGCAAAGAAGAACGCAATTTGGGAGGCAACCATTAAAACACCGTTGGTTAAGTCAAGTTTCCATACAAATTTTCTTCTTTCTTCCGGAATTTTTTTGTTATTTTTACTTTGATATACATACATACCGCAACCTACGGTATCCTTCGCCGCAATTGAACCAATTGTTGTATATGCAATAATATTATCAACAGTTTTACGATTTATCTTGCCTTCCAACATTTGGTAAGGTCTAGATTTTACCCCTTTGCTAAGTGTCCATGCTACTACTTTACTAATCGGATTTGCCATTATTCAACACCTCCGTCTTCTATTTGAACAGATTGGTTTTTCTTTACTCCTGCAAGTTTTGGGAAACAAAGTTCCATAAATCTCGGGTATACCCAGTTTAATGCAGTACATGTAATCGGTAATGTTACCAATACTCCGACACTAATCTTGCTTAATTGCTTGAATGTGCCGAAACTGTTTTTGGCAACTTCCTTGTAACCCGCAACGATGTCTTTGTATATCTTTCTATCCAGTGTATCTTTATTTGATAAGAACACACCCTTGTCATTAAATATTTGTCTTAGTCTTGAATCTTTTATATCATAGTGGCAAGCACCAATTAAAGCTTCTATTCTTGCCTTAATTAGTTCCGGAGTTGCCGATTTGATATCCGTTATTCTTAAGCTCAAAAGTTCGGCTATTTTATCACTAATTATCTGATTACGTTTAATCATATAATCGTAATATTTATTCATGTCGAATACACCACCGCAAGCTTTTTTAACTTTATCTATACGTTCAAGGTTTCTTGCACAACTGCTTTCCATAACTTTTTCGGATTTGCTTAAAATATGGTCAAGTATTCTTACAACTCCGCTATTTTTATTTTCGTAAGCAGTTCTTGTTTTCAGGATATATTCTTTTAATGCTTTTGGATCAAGTTCTCCGTTAGGAAGTTTTGCAACTTCTCTTTCTAAAGTTTCGCGAGAAAGGATTTCACGTAAAATAGTCTCATTATCAACAAGATCTTTGCCCCTTGTTACGTATCTTGGAATAGCTCTAGCTTCATCTTTTTGTAGATCGCGAGCAAAATTTATATAGTCTTCAATTTTATAATTAACAGCTTCTGCCATTGCTTCGGTTGAAATTGTATGCTCTCCGATTTTTATTTTATCGCCGTCTTTTATACCTCTAAGAGCTTTGATTATTTCATTAACTTGTTCATTTGCACGTTCCTTTTTCAAGAATGCAACAGCTTCTTCAATATTAGCTGCGGTTCTTGTGCCTTCTCCTTCAGGAATTTGAATATCTTCAAGTTTTAAAGATCCATTTTTGAATTGTTTTTTTATTTGACGTTCAAGATATTTGTCATCATTTAAAAATGCTTGGTTATAAACAGTCCCGTCAAAGAACTTAGAATTTCCCGGATCGTTTGTTATGTTTTCCAAGAACTTGTCAAGCATAGGCTGAACACCTAATTGGAATATAGCTGCGAGTACCGCAGAAACAGGTTGTCTCCACGCTGAATATGCTAAAGTCCTTTTATGATCAAGCTTTTCTTCCTCTGTGGCATCTTTTTTAGGCTTTGCGAACGGATTGAATGCAATTGGGAATGGAGCAACAAAACCGGTACCAATTGCCGTAATCGCGATACCACCCATTTCACCTTTCACGAAATCTTGCACCTTTTTCATAAATCTGTACAAATTAGCTTCTTTTTTTGGAAAAAGATTCAAGAACATCTCTTCTGTTTGGCTAAGATTTACCCCCTTAAAAGAGGCTGAATAAGGAGCCGTATACGAAAAATTGTTATAATTTTTCGCGACCTTTCTCCCAGACGCATTGGATGCGTAATTTTGTTCAACTTGACTTACTTTCATAACTACCTTTTCACACCTTCTATTAATATCAAGTTCCTAAAATGGAAAAATTGCTAAAATTTCTCCAAATGTAAACAAATATTAACAATATCTTTTCATCTGCCGAAAACGCTTTCCCCCAACTAATTTACGAGCAGAAACATAGCTATTATAACCTAATAGTTTTTAAAATTAAACCCCTTTGTTACGTTTTATTAATTACTTTTTATCAATTAGGTTTCTAATTCTTAGAAATCTGTCTAATTCACGTCTGAGACTTTTCATATCACTAAATAATGAATTTGATAAAAGCACTTTGTTATCATATTTCGGATCCATTAAATATACTGTCGGAAAACCGGTCAAACCAGCTTCTTTAACAGTTTTTTGATATTTTTCATCTTCGATATTTACTTTTGTGAAATTGTATTCATCTTCATATATTTTTGATAAGGATTGAAATGTTGGCATAAAACCTATGCAATAGCGGCACCAATCAGCATAAAACAGTACAAATACAGGTTTATCTTGTTTCATAGCTTCGTTATATTCAATCCCAATTTTGTAATCTGATGGTCGCATTGGCTGAGCTGCCTGAGCTTGTTGCCCCTGAAGCATAATAGATTGAATTTCTTTTTCTTGTTGCATTTCAGCTTGTTTGAGTCCTTTCATCTGAAAATATTCATATGCACAAGCACTACAAACACATATTGCAAAAAGCACTCCTGAAATTATCGCAACTTTCTTTTTATTAATATTTTGAAATTTTTCCTTCAAATTCATACCCATTACTTTTTCTCCTATCTAGCTTTCCTACATTATATTACAAGCATGAAAGAAATTTCTAACTTCACAAAAATTAACACATGACTTGAAATAATATATATTATAGTATATACTATTTATATATACATATAAATACTCGTGTTACATTTATCCGTACAAGTGTTGTGCTGAAAAGCCCAACCGAAAATTTATCCCTAAGGAGTTTGAGTTTAATGAAAAGAGATGAGCTGATTGAAATGAAGGTTTGCGACCGTTGTGATGAGGTGGCATTTTTTGATGATGGAGTTTTAAATTCTTATGTGAGGGAGATTTCTTCTTATCCTCAATTGAATTTTGAGCAGGAACGAGAATTGGCAAAGCGAATTGAGCTTGGGGATCAACAGGCGAGATTGGAGTTAATTCGTGCCAATTTGAAATTGGTAATCACAATAGCGAAAAAGACTATTCATATGTCGGGTTTACCTATGATTGATTTAATTCAGGAGGGTAATTTAGGTTTGATGGCCGCTATTGACAAGTTTGATTACAAAATGGGTTACAAATTCTCAACATATGCCGGTTGGTGGATAAAACAGTATATGTTTAAAGCGATTTCTGAACAATCGCATTGTATGAAAATTCCTGTTTATATTCAGGAAACATTGTCAAAATATTCAAAGGTAAAATCCCAAATGGAACAAGAAACTAATTCTTCTGTAAAGATTGAAGATGTTGCAAAAAAAATGAATATTTCTCCTAACAAAATTGAAACTTTTTTATCAGCGTATACAAAGACTATATCTATTGAAAACGGTATTGAAAAGTCTGATGGTAAGGATTTGAATGTTGCGGATATTCTTGCGGATGAAACAACTTTAGTTAGTGAAAATATTGAATTTGAAGGCTTAAAAAATGATATTGAGAATGTAATTTCTACTCTGAAAGATAGAGAACAGGAAGTTGTAAAAATGCGTTATGGTCTTGGAGATGGTGACAAGTATACTTTGGAGGAGATTGGTAATATTTATGGTGTAACGAAAGAATGCATTCGTCAAACAGAACTGCGGGCTTTGAGAAAAATGAAAACTGTAGGTGAAGAAATTCTTTCTTGTTATATATTTTAATTTCTCGTGTTTGGATCAGTCATATGCACCCTCTCCAAAATTGGTGAGGGTTTAAATTTGTTTAATATTCAATACCTTTTCTAGCTGCAATTCCTGTATCCCAGTAATGTTTTATTGGTTCAATTTTAGAAACAAGGTGTGCTATTTCAATAATTTTTGGGTGAGCATTGCGACCGGTCAAGACTATTTCTTCTTCATCGGGTTTATTTTTTAGGACTTCGACGACTTCATCAACGTCTAGAATACCCATATCAATTGCGATATTTGCTTCATCGAGAATTATAAGCTGGTATTCTTGGTTTTTTATTGCTTTTTTTGCAAGTTCCCAACCCTTTTTAATTTCTATATAATCTTCTTCATTTTGATTGGATTTGTATATAATTCTATCAAGTCCGGCTTGAACAATTTTGAGGTTTTGAGAAATCTCCGGTGTTAGTTCTCTGAAGGAGTTTAATTCTCCGTAATCATCTCCACCTTTGGTGAACATTATAATTAAAACTTTCCATTTGCGTCCTAAAGCACGCATTGCTAGTCCTAAAGAAGCGGTTGTTTTGCCTTTCCCGTTGCCTGTGTAAACTTGAATGTAGCCGTGTTGTTCCCAATTCGGATTTATCAATTTGGTTTGTGAATTTTTTGTCATTTTCTTTGAATTTATTATATATTAAAAAAATGGATAGTAAACTTGATCTTAGATCTAAGGCCTTAAATTTACGCAAAACTTTGCCTCTAAAAGAAATTTCTGCCAAAAAAATTGATAAAATACGCTCGGATGAATTTTATATTCAAGCGAAACATGTAATGATCTTTTATCCTATGTGTTATGAATTAGATTTACGTGATCTTTTGAAAGATGATAAAAAATTTTATTTACCACGAGTTGAAAATCAAAATATTGTTGTTTGTCCGTATGAATTAGGTCAAACACTTTGTAAATCGAATTTTGGTGTGATGGAACCGTGTTCTAAATCAGTAAATGCTGATATTTTAGATCTTGTTATCGTACCGGCATTGATGGCTGATGAGAGTGGTTATCGTTTGGGTTATGGCGGGGGTTTTTATGATCGATTTTTAAAAACATCAGAAGCTGGTTTTAAAACTATTGTCGCTGTGCCTGACGAGTTAAAAATTAAACGATTACCGGTTGAAGATTTCGATATTAAAGTAGATAAAGTAATTTAAAAACGGAACTTAAAATTTTTTTTAAGTTCCGTTTCTTTTTGGGTTAGTTTATTATCAGGTTGGTTTTAATCGGTTAACCGTTATTGCCGAATTTTGGAATCATATCATCGATACTCTTGTCACGCATTTTTTGATATGTATCGATTAATTTTGTTATTTCATCATATTGTGTTTGTTTTTTATTTTTTCTGGCACCTACTTTTGTTTCCAGTACATGGAGTCTGGAAGCCTCTCTTTTAGATATTTCTTCTCTTTTTTGCATATATAATGTACGAATAACATAATTATGCATTTTTTGTTGTTGTTCAGGCGTTTGATTTCCCTGCATTTGTTGAGAGTACATTGCTTCTAATGTCGGTCCGTTCTGGTTTGCGTAAGCCATTGCGGTATTGTGTGCATAATTCATATATTGTATTGCCCTTCCCATCATTGAACCTGGTACACCTGTTAAATCCTGTGCAGAGAAACTTCCGCTGCCCACAAAGGATGAATATGCCTGTACATCTGTTAAATAATTCGTTATGTTAACCAGTTCATCTTCAACTCGACTCTTTTGATAAAACAGGTCAACTGTTAATGCCGTAAATAACAAAATGCCCATAACTAACCTACCTTAAACTTTTACTAACCTTTTTTCTAACCTACACATATATAAAAACATGCAACCCCTTGAAATTGCATGTTTTTAGACGTTTGTTAAGATTTCTTAATATTTTATTTATAACGAATTTCTTTCAACTACTTTATCGATTAGACCATATTCTTTTGCTTCAGCGGCGGATAAGTAGTGATCTCGTTCACAATCTGCTTTAACTTTTTCAAAATCTTGTCCGGAGTTTTCTGCCATGATACCAATCAGCATATCTTTCATTCGTTTAATTTCTTTTGCTTCAAGTTCAATATCGGTTGCTTGACCTTTAGCACCACCTAAAGGTTGGTGAATCATAATTCTTGCACTAGGTAAAGCCATTCTCTTACCTTTAGTGCCGGAACAAAGCAAAAACGCGCCCATAGAAGCTGCTTCCCCGAGACAAATCGTTGCTACATCAGCTTTAATGAGTTGCATTGTATCGTAAATTGCCATTCCGGAAGTTATTACACCACCCGGGCTGTTAATATATAACATGATATCTTTTTCTGAATTTTCGCTATCTAAAAGCAAAAGTTGTGCTACAACAGAATTTGCAACATCGTCATTGATTGGTGAACCAAGAAAAATAATTCTTTCTCTCAAAAGTCTTGAAAAAATATCGAATGAGCGTTCTCCACGAGAAGATGCTTCGATGACTGTTGGAACGTACCCCATAATTCTATTGTATGTTTCTTTATCCATAATGCTCTCCTTTGGTTAGATAATATAATAAAGTAACTAATTTATCAAGCGAGTTCCGGCATGAAATAAGGATTATTTTTGTTTTTTCGCCAGGATAGTTAATCCTGCGATTCCGGTTAAACATAAGCAAATTGATACAATTTGTGCAACAGGGAAAAATCCAATATTCAATGCACTGTCAACTCTCAACTGCTCAACAAAAAATCTCACTAAAGAGTACAAGATTAAATATATACAGCAAGTAATCCCTGAATTTTTTTTGCCGAATTTAAAAAATATAAATAATAGAATAAAAAATATAAATAAATCAAGCAAACTTTCATACAGAAAGGTTGGGTGAAACAAATTGTAATTAATAAATTCGGTTGATCTTTTTGATTGTGGTATAAACAATCCCCAGTTTTGTGAGGCGACAGGAAGTCCGTATGCTTCAGAATTAAAGTAATTTCCCCATCTTCCAATTGCTTGACCAAGTATGATACCGCAAGAAAGCGGGTCAATAAGTTTAAAAAAACTTATTTTTGTTTTTATTGATACAATTATTATGCTTAAAATTCCTCCTATGATACTTCCGTGGATGGAAAGTCCGCCTTTACGTATATCGAGAATTTCGATAGGATGAGCAAAATAATAAGTAGGATTCAGGCAGCAATAATACAGCCTTGCTCCTAAAATTCCAAACAAAATGAATAACGGAGCATACTCAAGAATAATATCTTTTTTATCCGGTGTATTAATTTTATTGAAAAGATAATTTGCAATAAGGATTCCGGCAAAAATTGCCGTAGCCATCGTTATCCCATAAAAATAAACAGGAAAATTCCCAATATAAAAAGCAACATCATTGGGTGCGGGTATTACAAGCATTATTCTTCTACAACCTGTGGTTCTGTTTGAGGGTTTAAAATTCTTTCAATTTGAGTTTCAACCTCTGCTCTGTCTGAAGCTTTTGGTTCAAGTTCAAGGTATTTTTGATAATTTTTAACTGCTGCATCATAAAAATCGTCAACGATCTGTTGTTCTTTTTCAGAAAGCTCATATTTTTCATCAAAATCGACTTCATCAGCTTTGACGGTATACAAAGTTTCGTCGGTATTCAAACGTATTTTCCCTTGTGACATGTCAACGGCAAGATTATTTTGTGCCGTTGCAAGCGAGTAGTAGACATCTGCATCATTTGGACGCAGTTCTAGTGCTTTTTTATACTGTTCAACAGCATTTACATAATCTTCGGCTTTTGTATAGGCTATAGCAAGGTTGTAGTGAGTTTCAAATATTGATGGATCAAGATCAATGCTGGATTTTAATCTTTCGATTGCTTGAGTGTAGTCACCTTGTTCCATAAAGGTTTTTGCCTTGTTATTTAAATCTTGAACTGCCAAATTATTTATGCATGCTGTGGAAACAACAGCGACCATAAGAACACTTGCTATTAATAACGCTTTCTTCATACATCCCTCTTTAAAAGTAAATAATGTTAAGGTAATTATAATTTATAAATAAAAATATGGCAAATTTGATTAATTTAAGTTACAATAAAATGTGTAAAAAGGAGAATTTATATGTCAGAAGATAAGGTAGTTAGTCTTGGATCAAAAAAACGCAAAAAACAACAACCTGATGATGTTTGTACAACAGTACATCAAGAACCTGTTTATTGCAGTTTTTGTGGTCGCCCTAATACTCAGGTTATAAAAATGATTGAAGGTCCGGGAGTAAATATTTGTTCTGAATGTACGATGATTGCGGTGCAATACTTGATTCTTCAAGACAGAATGCCGTCAGCTGAAGCTCAACAAATTCTAGATGCTTTCTGGGGAAAGGCTAGATAATAAATTGAGTCCTGCTTTTAAACAGCTTAATCCTTTTGAGATAAAATCAGCATTAAATTCTCTGCTGGATAAAATAAATTCACCGGAAGATATTTCAAAATGTTTAGCTGATTTTGAAATGTTTGATGCTCAGGAAAATAAAACAATCTTATCGAAACTCTTATTTAAAGAATTATCTAATGCTCAAAAAAATAAAATACCTGTAATTTGTTTTCTTTTAGAACGTTATGTTGAAAAATCCGAAATTGTAAATAAATTTTGGGAAATGTTAAAAAATTCTTCTCTAAATAGTGATGTAAAAATAACAATAATAAATCTTTTGAGAGAATTGGATTCTGATTGGTCTTATCAGAATGCAGAGGAAATTCTGGGTGAGGAATCAAGTCAAATTCTTGATGAAAATACAAAACAACTTTTAGACAATGCAATTATAAATCCGGAAGTTCAGATTGATTTTATGGATTTTTTGGCAACTATTAAAGTTCAAGATAAAATTACACTTTTAAATTCTTTTGAAAATGATTTTTCACAGGATGCTTTGGCAAATATTTTAATACCCGTTTTTGAATCTGAACCAAATAGCCCACAAGGACTTGAAGCACTCAGAATTTTAGGACAAACCAAATCTCAGTTAGCACTTCATGTATTGGAAAAAGTAAATAAAGTTGCTAAAGGTGAACTGTCGCAAAATATTAGAAAGAGTCTTGCAACTTTGAAAATGTCCGGAATTAGAGAAGATAATACAAAAGAGTTTTACAAAAAGATTTTATCGAATACAATTCCTGACAAGTTTTATGTCACATATCCTGATGCACACTCTGATATGGCAATGATTTTTACAAGGAAAACTCAGAACGATAAAATCAGATTTGTTTCAATTGTTATAAATCTTGAGTCCGGGATAAAGGATTGTTTTGGATTTTTTGAAATTTCACAGTTTGAGTGTAGCAAAATTCTTGAAAGGTTTTTGAAAGATGACAGAACTGCTGACATTTCGCCTGAAGATTTTAAAACAATTTTATATAATGCAGAATTATCGACCATAAATGATAAAAATGGCTGGCGGCTTCCTTATGAATATGTTTGCTGGAAAAATCTCTTATTAGACGTAGATTTTGAAGCAAAACCTATTGAACAAATTTTGAAAGAGCAAATTATTCCTGAAAATATAGATGATTCTATTTTTGAAAAGCTTGATAAAATGAAGGTTTCTACTCGTTGGTTTTTAGATGAACATTATAGTAGCGAATTTGAAAGCCTCATAAAAACTCTGGCAACAAATAATAATTTAGACAAAGTAGTTGAGGATTATACGGAAATTGTATTTTATCCGCAAGAAAAGTCCTCGTGGATGAAAAAACTTTATATGTCTGCATTTATAAAATATTCAATAGGTAAAATAGAAGAATCGATTCAAATTTATTCTTTATTATTTAGTGAGAATATTTTAAATGGATTTTTTAAAAATGTATTAAAACGCAGTATATATGAGTATTTTATGACAATAAAATACAATAAAGATTTGAATGTCAATAATTTTTCACCAGAACAAATTGATGAAAAAATCAAATTTATTGAAGAAAAGTGGGTGAAAAGTGTATAAAATTATGGCTATTGATGTTGGCACAAAACGGATAGGAGTTGCTTTAAGCGATTACCTTTTGATGTTTGCGACTGGTCATAGCTGTATTTCACGCACTCCGGAAAACGAAGCTGTTGATCAGATTTTAAAAATTGCAAAAGAAAATAATGTAAAAAAAATAGTTGTTGGTTTACCTTTGAATATGGATGGGACAAAGGGTTTTCAAGCGGAAGATTGCGAAAAATTTGCAAAAAAAATTGAAGGTTATGAAGTAATTTTTGAAGATGAAAGATTGACTTCTGATACGGCAGAAGAAAATCTAAGAGCAAAAAAAATAGATTTTAGAAAAAATAAAGGACTTGTTGATATTGAGAGTGCTTGTATTATACTGGAACAATACTTATCAAGGAAATAAAGGAGAAATGTATGACAAACGAAGCAGAAAACAACATTATTGAAATTATTGATGACAACGAAAATGTTATCAAATGTGAATTGTATGATATAATTGATTTTGAAGACAGGCAGTATGCACTTTTATTGGAAATCGGCACAAACGAAGAAGAACCTGAATTAGTCATTATGCGTTATGTAGAAGAAAATGAGGAAGCTTTCTTTGAAACAATTGATGATGATGAAGAATTTGAAAAAGTTTCTAATTATATCGAAACACTTGAAGAAGAAGAAATTGAAGAATAGGTTGCAAAATGTTTGAAAAATTTACTGAAAAGGCTCTAAATGTAATAGTAGAAGCACAAAATACAGCAATTTATGATCACTCTGACAGAGTTTTATCTGAACACTTACTTTTGGCTCTTGTCAAAGAAACAAAAGGATTTTGTGCGAAAATATTTAAATCTTACGATATTACATATGAGCGATTGGCAAAAGAGATTTACATGACTTTGAATATCGAAGAAACGGAGATGTCTTCTCAGGTGCCTTTCAGTGAGGATTTTAAACGAATTTTAAGTTGCACTATGGATCTTGTTCAGGAATCGGGTAATTCTACGGTGCATTACGAACATCTTGTTCTTGCTGCTATAAATGATAAACATTCCAAAATTTCGCAATATCTTACAAATTTGGGGTTTGACATAGACAAATCCCGTCCATTGATTGAAAAATTGGTTCAACGTAAGTCAAAAAAAGATTTTCATCCGGAAGCGGAAGAAAATAAAAATGAGCCAGAGATTAATCTTGCACAGGAAACAGATTCTCTTTTTGATAATGAGGAATCTTCTAAAGTGTTTGAAAGAGCTGTTTCAAAACTTTCGGCTTCAAATTATGAAATTCTGGGAACTGAACAGATTGTTTCTTCCATATTGGAAGATAAAGATTCTTCTTTATCGAAGATTATGGCTCAGTTTGGTATTACGGAAGAAGTTTTTGAAGATAAACTGTCAAAGATTCCTTCTCGTAGTGCAGAATATGAAGGACGTCAAATTGTTTTTACGCCGAATGCCTTCATAGCTATGAGTTTGGCTTTGCAAACTGCAAAAGAACTCGGATCTTCCGAGGTTTTACCGGAGCATATGATTTTGGGACTTCTAAAAACTAAAAAGGGCGTTGCATACAACATTTTTAAAGAAATTAAAATTAATGATGATGATTTAGCCCATACGATTATCAAACCGATTGAAAAGCAAATGCCGGAAACTCTTACTATATTAAGGCTTGCGAAGCAGGAAGCTCGTAGAATGGGTAGAGGAGTTGTTGGAACAGAAATGTTTCTTCTTGGAATTATTGGAGAAGCTACAGGTGTTGGGGCTCAAGTATTAAATGGTCTTGAAATAAATATTCGCGATGCGAGAATTATAGTAGAAAAAATTATTGGTTACGGAAACGACTATTTTGAAAATGAAATGGTATTTACTAAACGAGCCAAAAGGGTTTTAGAAAGTGCTTGGGAATATGCTAAAAAAGCCGGTAAGGCAAAAATAGAATCTTCAGATCTGTTATGGGCTATTACAACTGAACCGGATTCTACAGCAATGCAAGCTCTTGAACAACTTGGAACTGATGTTGTTGAAATTCGTGAAGGTATAAAAAAGTATTCAACTAAAAATGTTTAAATCATTTCTACAAAAATATAATATTGATAACCCGGGGTTAACTTATCTTGTAGGGTTTTCTGGTGGTCCGGATTCAATGCTTTTGCTTGATGCTTTGCACAAATCTTGTGAAAATAAAATAATAGCTATTCATCTTAATCACAATTGGCGTGGAGAAGAAAGTGATAAAGAAGAAGAAAATTGTGCAATTTTTTGTAAAAAAATTGGGGTAGAATTTTACAGCGAAAAGATAAATGTTTCTCATTCCGAAACCGCTGCAAGAAAGGTTCGTTACGATTTTTTTGAACGTTGTAGCAAAAAGTTTGACAGCAAAATTATTTTTACGGCTCACAACAAAAATGATAATGCTGAAACGATTATGTTTAGAATTTGTCACGGCACAGGAATTTTTGGACTTCAAGGCATAAACGAAAAACGCGGAATTTATTACCGTCCGATTTTGAATATTTCTAGAGATGAAATAGAAAATTATTGTAAAGTAAATGGTTTAAATCCAAACATAGACAGCTCCAATTCAGATAAAGTTCATAAAAGAAACCTCATTCGCAGTGAAATTTTGCCATTAATGGAAAAAGTACACCCCGGTGGTGGGAAAGATGCTCTGGGAAAATTAAGTCTTGTTGCACAAGAAGATATTAAAATTATTCAAGAATATGTTAATTATTCTCTTGAAAAGATTTCTAAAAACGGGAAAATCTGTACGGATGAGTTTCTTAGATTATCGCAAGAATTACAAAAAAGAATTTTGTATGAAATAATTACTCCAATAATTCCGGGAGATTATGATAGGGAAAGAATTTTAATTATTTGGGATTTTATTAAAGAAAATTCTAAATCAAAATCGGGGAAAACAATTTCTATAACGACTGATGAATGGTTTTTTGTTAGTGAAAAATACATGGAATTAATAGGCAAAACCGAGAAAAAAGATATTTATGTAGAAATACAAAAAACAGGAGAATACAAAGTTGGAAGATATATTTTTAATATTTCAGAATGTAATTCAATTTCTAACGAATATTCTGGTGTGGATGGCAGCATTATTTACGTTGATTTGTCCGCCGTAACAAATCTCGTATTTCGCAACAGATGTGACGGAGATATAATTCAAGTTCCCGGCATGAATGGACACAAAAAGTTGAAAAAATATTTAAATGACAGAAAAATCCCAAATCACGAAAAAGATCAACTTATTTTTCTGGCTTCAGGAAATGAAATTCTTTGGGCTGTCGGACTTGGATTGAGTGAAAAAATAAAAGTTAAAACAAAACCTACACACAGAATAGAACTAAGATTAGGAGATTAAATGAACAAAATAGAAAATTTGAAAATTTTGTATAGTGAAGAACAGATTCAATCAAGAATTACAGAGATTGCAAAAGAATTAAATCTTTTTTATCAGGGTGAAGAAGTTGTAGCAATCTGTGTTTTAAAGGGAGCTGTAATGTTTGCAGCAGAACTGGTTAAACATCTTGAAATGCCTTTAAAAATGGAATTTATAAGATTATCTAGTTATGGGTCATCAACTTCTACTTCGGGAAAGGTAAATGCTGTCGATATAAAATTACCGGATTTGAACGGTAAGAACGTTTTGATTATTGAAGATATAGTAGATACCGGCTTGACGGCAAAATTTTTGATCGAATTTATGGGTGTAAATTTCAACCTTAAATCTTTAAAATTTTGTTCCTTGCTTGATAAGAAACTTACCCGCAAAGTGGACATTGAGCCGGATTACTATGGTTTTGAAGTCGGTGATCAATTTGTGGTTGGTTTTGGTCTTGATTATGACGGTTATTATAGAAATTTGAAGTATATTGCATATAAATCAACACAATATTAGCTTGTTTGTCTTAATCTGATAAACATATAAAATAACCTGATTCCCAAGCACGATACATATTGTTATTATATCCATGTGTACCTGCAATTTGAAAGCTTCTTGCATGCGAACCACTATTATTAGAGTACTCTTCGGAAGACCATAACGAAAAATCTGATGTGATATCAAAACCTAAATCTTTGACGACATTTAAGTTTCTAACATCCGATCTTTCTGCATTTGATACCCAACGAGAATAATCACTAATTTGATCTGAAAAAGAAGGATAAACAAACTTAGCAATTTCTGCGAGTTCATGCATTGTAGGCAAGTGTCCTCCCAAGTCTCTACAAGTTACGACAGCACCTACCCACAAATCAATTGGATCACTGCCAAAAGTACAAGATTTTATCTCAGGATACTTTGAGTCTCCTAAGTATGCAGAGCAGTCTTTTGCCGGTGGTTTATCTGCCAGTTTAATAATGTCATAACCCGCTATTGTAGCTAATACAGCAGGACCTTCAGCTATATTAATTGAAGCTTTGTTCATTGCCGTCAAATCTTTTCCCACTCTATTTGGCATGCGGCTGCCATTTAAGTCATACAGTCCGTCTACACATGAGTGTATTTTCTTGTTATCAGCTTTTATACTGTCAGGATCTGAAATACATTTTTTATTATAAGTAAGAAACATAGGGGTACCGTCT
>JAFUUC010000059.1 GCA_017471365.1 bacterium | reverse complement strand
TTGTTCCGTCACATACGGCTGTAATCTTCATGTATTTGCCTAATTCTTCTACAAATTCAGCAGTAGAAGAATAAGTATCATTCATACCTCCGTGAAGATCTAACATGTTTAGTCCTTGAATAAGTTTAGCTTCGATTACAGCTTTTTGGTTTGAGTCAGCTTTTTCGTTGATCTTTGCAATGAGTGTCGGTAATGTCATTGCTGCGACTACTCCGATGACTGCTAGGGTGATAAGTATCTCAGCTAAAGTAAATGCAGCTTTAGCTACCAATGGTGGCGTGTTTGTGTGCGTAGCACCTTCACCCGAATTTCTAATGCTCAGTTTTCGCATTGAAATTCTTCCCTCTCCCACCAAAAAACGCTGTGGGCGAGGGGATTTAACTTTTCTCCCTCCATGGATAGGGTGGGAAGTTTTCGCCGTGATAGACTGTCGTAACCCCAATATACTGATACCATAATTAAATGTTTTTCTTTCCATATCTTTCTCCTTTCAGTTATAATATGCTCTTTATGAAACAAAAATAACATCTGTTATGCAGATTTTAGAGTATTATATGCTCTTTGTCAAGATTTTAATAACCCTACTATGGTCTTAAGTCTGATCTTTGAATTATTTAATATTGTGAAAAAGGGGTTGTTATGATCGACATAAAAAAGCTTTTCGGAAAAAGAGTTAAAGAGTTGAGAATCAAAAAAGGATACACTCAGGAAAAATTAGCAGAACTTATTGATGTCGGAGAAAGAAATCTCAGTAAAATTGAATGCGGAAAATGTTTTGTAAAAGCAGAAACTATTGCTAAACTTCTATATGCACTTGATGTTAACTCCTCTGAATTATTTGATTTCTCTTTATTTCAAGAAGATTTAGCAAAAAAGGAAAATTTGAAAAATGCTATTGATAATGATTTGGTAGACATTGATTTAATGTATCGTATTTATCGATCTGTAAAATTTTAAATAATGTAAATTTCTTTTCTGCAAGTAAAAATTCGGTTACAATATCATTACATACAAATTAAGGAGTATTATTATGAACAGATTTTCAAAAGCTTTTATTTTTTCTATCTGCACAGTGTTATTAACTTCCGGAATTGCAATGGCTGAAACAAAGTTTACACCATTAAATTTCGATGATACTACAACACCTACAGCTCCGGCAACAACAACTTCTACAACTGTTTCCGGCGTTACAGCAAAAGGTACTGATTTGCTTGATCCTAGTCAAGTTACAGGTGGAACAAAAATGCAAAATGCTATTTTGCAAATAGATAATGCACAAATAGAAGTTAGAAACAAACTTTTGAACTACAGAACAAATTATTCTGAAATAGATGCTCGTTATGATGCTGTCAAAGCTGAAAGAAAAGCAGCAAAAAAACAAATAACGCAAGCTGAAAGAAAAATTAAAAATCTCGAAAAAGCAAAAAATAAAATTCGTAAAAATTTTGAGAGAAAATCAAATATTTAATGTGTAATGGCTCCTATAATAGGAGCCATTATTTTTTTTATGTTACCTGAATAACAAAGCAAATCTTTTTATTTTCATGTTTTCTATATTATGTAAAGGTAGAAAGCATGAAATCTGAAAAACTTCAAAATTATTCATTTAAAAATATAAAAAATCTTTTTATAAATAATAACTCTGAAAATAAACAAACTGAACCCACAAACATTGTAAAAACTTCAACGGAAAGAAATTATTTAAAAAAATGGTCTATTGGTTTGGGAGCAGCAGCTACACTTATTGCTCTTGGTGTTGTCGGCAGAAAAGGTTACCTTGGCAACGGTGTTCAAAAATTATTAAAAGGAACAAAAAAAGAAGCTCAAAATTTAAGTGAAAATTTAACAGAAACAATTGCACATCAACAAAAAGCCCAAAATATTGATGAAGAAATTATTCAAACCGGTCTAAATGAACATAATGTAAGGACACCAAAACCGGCTGCTAAAGTTTTGGTAGAAAGTAATGGTTTATCAAAAGCCGAAATTGATGCAATAAATGCAACTTTTGATAGAAGCATTCCAAAAATACCTTCCGATATGTTTCATGTTGATATACCAAATGTTGAAGAAGTGCAAAAAGAAATATTTAAAGGCTCAAATATCACTGCTGAAAACTGGAAAAGCTTTTTCGATAAAGAAAAACCTCAATTTAGTGCTGAAAGATCTTATGGTGGTCATGTTTATAATCATGGCGAGCATTTTTATATTCACGAACTTCCAAATGGTGAAAAAATAAAAATTGGTGTTTACGTGCATGGCGGGGCATATGCAGGAGAAGAAAGTCTATGTGCATTTAGGCGACTTGATAAAAATAATAAAGAATTGTTTTCTATAGAGTATTATTCCGGCGGTGAAGTTAACTTTGTTAATATTGGAAATTTACATTTTGAATATGGCAGCTATCCTTTTACTTGTGCCGGTTGTGAATATATAAAAAGTCCAACAGAACGCTTTTATTATGGAGAGAATGGTGATCTTAGACGTCTTTTATTGGAATATGAAGAAAAAGATATTGATAAAGAGATTTTTTTCCATAAGAATTCGACAGATATAAGGGCTATCGTCTATAGGATTTTTGAACCACGTTTCAAATATGACAAAATAGAAGTTTTTGAAAATAACCGAATTGTTCAAGAAATATACAATACTAACGAGGAAACTGTTCGTTATTACACCGGTTTTTACGAAGATTAGATATAAAATTCAGATTTTTTTTACATGAAATAGTCAGTAAAAATCTAAAAATAAGTACTAAAAAAGAGGGCTAAAATTCAGTCCTCTTGTTTAGTTTGAGTCGCAGTGGACTGTCTTGGATTTTGTTGTCTCTTGGACGTGCGATTTGCTCCACTACGTTGCCGCAAATCTTCGTCCGCACATACTCGAATTCCGCTCACTCTAAAGTGTTCGACTCCACTCTTACACAAAATCCGCTAGAACTTTTGTGCAAAGATTTTGTGCTAAAATTAAAATCCGATAGCATATTATATATTGATTTTTTACTTGATGAATATAATTATTGTAAAAAAGCAGCCTAATTAATCTTGACAAACCTATAAAAATAGTAAATAATGTTTATATAGGGGCAAGCCCCAAGCAAGTGATATTTACTTGAGGCTTGACTTAGTACCCTATAAAAGACAATAAATTAAACTTAAAAGTACTATCAGTAGCTTGATGGCACTTTTTACTATATGCCTTTTCATATACTCACCTCCTTTCCACCGATTTCTTAGTAAAATACGTGTGTGGGTGGAGGTAAGTGGTACTACCCTTGAATGTATTATATAGAAATATTTTTATAATTTCAACATTGTTCTATTTTGTTTTTTACAAAATAGGAAAGAAATTATGAAAAACAAAAAACTACACTACAAAATTGCATTTGATAGAGTTAAAGTTTCAAAAGAAGAACAAATGAGATTATGGGTAGAACTAGTATTAATTTTAGAAAAATTACATGAAAGCAGTAACAAAAATACAAAAGAAAAAGAGTCGCATAGAACTTTCTGAAAATAGTTAATATTATTGATATTTAGCCTATTTTACGAATTTAAGGCATCTTTTAATCGAAATTCCTAAAATACGGTGGACTATTTGCATCGCTATCCGAACTAAATAAATATTCAAGAATCCATATTGATATAAGAAAAAGAATTTTCTATACGATTTTTAATTTGAAACTTGTTGCTTAATTTTTGTCATAAATTCATTGTAATCAATTTTGTTTTTACGCATATAAATGAGAAATTTTATTTCATCAAGTGTCAAATATTTTTCAACTGAATAATTTATGCCTTTTTACTTGCCATTTTTTAAATTTTTGGACATTTTCAGGATTTGCATAAAATTTTCTTGTTCCTTCTAAAATGTAATAGCGAGTTCTTTTACTACATCTTCAGGTACTTTTTCTGGGTTTATTTTTATACCTACATTATTTTTTGTATTATTCATAATTTTCTCCTTTCTAAAAAACATTCACATTTGACAAAATACTATAATTGTAGTATAATTTACTCGTTCATTTTGTTATATGAATTTTACACTAGCAGAATTTTGCATCCGTTTATTTGAAAGACTTTGAAAAGAAAGCGAAGCTTTATGTAAAAGATTTAAATACGGAATATAATTAGCAAAAAATTAAATAAAACCCGAAACTGTAATTATTAAAATAATTACTTACTAAACCTTGAAGTTTTAATGGTTTATCTTGTTATAAACCAAATATGATCTATTAGGTATAAAACAGAACAAACTATACCTAACCAAAACAAAATATTATATGTATATCTTATATTATCATTTTTAAATGAGATATTTAAGGCAAATTTATTGTGAGTAATTTTGTGTATAAGCATTTCTACTAATAACAGAATAAAAACAGTAGGAATTATATAAATGTATGTACCAAAACACCAACTTGCTATATAAGCAACAACCCCAGAAAAAAAATTGTAACTTGGATATACCAATATATATAAACATAGTAATAACAATAAAATTATTAAACCAAAATTGCCCAAGAATGAAAGTATATTCGCACATATATATTTTTTAATACTCATACAGTAAATATTAAAACAAACAAAAATGAAAGGAAATAAAAATGAAACAGAAATTTGATTATAAAAACGATAAAAATGAATTCACAAAAGAAATGTTAAACGATACTCTAAAGAGAAGAAGTTGGTTCAATGTCATCAGAAGAATTTGCCAAGCATGAAAAGGAAATTGACGCTCAAACAAGAGCTTTCAACGGCACAATGCCAACTAATGGTGATTTGCAACGAGAAACCTTGACAGGCGGCGGAGTTGTGTATGTAAATTCATATACCCGTTCTGACGGTACAGAAGTTAAAGGATATTACCGCTCAAAACCAAATTTTTAAGTTACTAACACGCTAAATTTGTAACATATATTACAAGTTTAGCTAAAACGGATAACAGACTCGAACACCTTAAATACAAGTAAAATAACAATTTTTAGGGTTTTACTTTTTAATTGCTAATTTTTAAATAAATATTCGAACTTTTAAAACTGAATAATAACAATAGAAAAGACCGCTTATAACGGTCTTTTCTAAAATGGTAGAGGTTAACGTACGATTTAACAACTGCAATTCGTAATTTAGCCCATTATTACTATAATTTAACCATTTTAAAAACTACAATTTTTCAAATGCATTTCGCTCAAATCTTTTATCCAAAAAACTGCATAATCACTTGACAAATTGTAGTAAAAACACTACAATATAATTATGAAAGAAATAAAATTCTATAAATTGCCAAACGGGAAAGAACCTGTCAAAGATTGGTTATTGGACTTAGACAAATCTTTGAGAGTAAAAATTATCCGAAGAATTGAAAGAATTTATGATGATAATTTTGGTAATTTTAAGCAAATTGAACCAAATCTTTATGAATTGCGATTTACGTTAGGCAAAGGTTATAGAATTTATTACACAATTCGGAATGATATATTGGTTTTACTACTAAATGCAGGAGATAAATCAAAACAATCAAAAGATATAGAACTTGCAAAAACTTACTTAAAAAATATAAAGGATAACAAAAATGACTGATTTTAATAATTTTGTATTAGAACAACTAAAAGATGAAGAATTCCAAAAAGAATATATGAATGATTCTTTAGAACAATATGTTAATGACGGTGATTTCAATGCATTTTTCCGCTCGTTAGAAATGGTTATAAAATCTCGCGACAGCATTTCTGGTTTTTGTGAAAAAGCAGGAATAGACAGGGCAATGCTGTACGACATTTTTGCAGGCAAACGTGTTCCACGTGTTGATACTCTTGCAAAAATTTTGAAAACTTTGGGCTATAATCTCAAAGTTGCGTAAATATTATATTTTAATATATTTTTGGCTGAAATCATTTATTCAAAAAATTGCAGAATTTTATTTGTTTTTTATAATTATCAATAACAAAATAATTGGAACTCCAAAAAATATAGAAGGTAATACTAATAACCACCACATGTGATTAACAAAAATCAAAGAAAATATTCCATTAAATGATATTATAATTCCTAAAACTAAAAATATAACTGCAAAAATTAAATAAAAAGAGGACATTTGCTTGTGTATATTAGGCTTTTTAAATCCATTGGATAAAAATTCATCAATATTTTTGCTAAGTTGTTCTTTTATATCAAATCCAGAACCGGTTATTTCGTAATGAAAATTTTTAGATTTCGCAAAATATCTTATAACTTCATATATATCTTTTGGAATATTATGCGATTTAAATTTCCCTTGATTTGAAACTTCAATTTCAATTATCAATTCACTTATTATACTATGAAATCCATAACGGCTATATGCTTGTCTTGTACAAATTTCCAAATTTAAAATGTTTAATTGTTCATAACTACAGCCGAAATCATTTTCAGAACGATTAAATTTAAAAAATACATTATTATCGTCAAAATCTATATATTTCAAATTCAAATTTTTATTAAGTTTGTCAATTTCTACTTTTCTAACTAAATATTCATAGACAAATACAAAGAAAAATATAATCGGAAAAATAATCATGAACAATGCATAAATCCAACTAAATTCAGAATGTGAATTAAAAATCAAATTCATAATTTGTAAACACCAGTTATAGAAATTTTCAAAAGTCAGATGCCAACTTACAGAAAACCCATAAGCTACAAAATTTATTAATTCAAGAAACAGAAAAAATATTAACGCAACTATATAGTTAATAGATGTTGTTTTACTTGAAATATTGTACAAACGCATAATTAACCCCTTTTCTTCTAAAATAGCATAAACAAAAAACATAATAAACTCTCTTGCAAAAGAAATTAAACAGAACAAAATACAATAAAATTTAACAAAAAATAAGTACAGAAGATGTCTTCTGTACTTATTGGTGGAGGATAGGGGACTCGAACTCCTGACCCTCTGCGTGCAAAGCAGATGCTCTACCAACTGAGCTAATCCCCCAAATTTCTTTGGGACTTCGGGATCTATAAGAACCCTCCGCAAAATCTATTATACATGATGATTTTTTTTTGTAAACCCCCCTTTTAAAAAAAAATTAATAAGAATTTGCTATTGATAACAAAATAGGTAAAAAATCCTTGTCTATATAATACTTACCAACTAGTTTATGTTTTAAATTTGTACTAAAAAATGTCTTATCTTTCATAACGTACATTAGAACCATGTCTACGCCATCACCACCTACAAGTATACCTCCACGAGATAAATGACTTGTCGCAATTTTAATATCTTCATCGCCAAATTTACCTTTCAAACGATACCCCAATCTTAGCCAAGGCAATTCTATATTTATATCGACATTTTTGTTTCCGACATGACCACTTACTTTATTCCTACGATCTAAAAATCCATATGGCATCATTTCAATCAAAACATCTTTATCACCAATGTTACCGCTTATATGCCGGTAACCTTTATTGGATTTGAAATTTAACTTGAAATCTTCCCCAAAAGAAGTACCGGAAATGTTGATACCACCCTTTCCGTCTAGCTCAAAATCATCATTCAACGTGAAGTTATCATCCACATTATTAGGAATATTAACAAAATCTGCGGCTTCCTTAGGTTTTGAGGATGAGGTAAAATTCAATCGCATTGACCTAAAATTTGAACTAACAGGCGAAATCTTCATGCCCGTATTAAAACACGAAAATATTCTTTTTGCTATTTAAGCCGTGAAATAATTCATCAATCCGTCGTGAAGTTTTTCGTTTTTACATAGTTTCTTTAGTTTTGAAATTGCACGGGTTTCAATCTGGCGGATTCTTTCTCTTGAAACTCCGTACTGAGAACCGATTTCATCAAGAGTTTTTTTACTGCCATTACTATCTAAACCGTAACGCAAAATTAATACATCTCGTTCCTTCTGGCTCAATTGATTTAAAATTCGGCGAATGTCTTCAAGTAAATTCTCGTTAGAAACACGGCTATCCGGTGTAATAGTCGAATCATCAACGATAAAATCCGCTATTTTAGAAGAATCTTCATCAGAAGTTGCCGGAGTATCCATACTTATTGTAGATTGTGCAGATTTTACAATAGAATTTAATTTATTTACAGAAAGCCCCAAACGATAAGCTATTTCTTGTTTTGTTGGAGTTCTACCCAATTCGGAAGTCAATTCAAGTGTTGTTTTGCGAATTTTACTGATCGAATCAATCATATGAATCGGAAGTCTAATAATCCTTGCCTTGTCTGCAATAGCACGAGTTATAGATTGTTGAATCCACCAGGTTGCATATGTAGAAAATTTATAACCCTTCTTATAATCAAACCTCGCCGCAGCCTTGATCAAACCCATATTACCTTCCTGAATTAAATCCAAAAAAGACATACCACGACCAATATATTTCTTTGCTATACTAACAACAAGACGAAGATTTGCATTAACTAATACATCTTTAGCAAAACTGTCTTTATTCTCCTGGATTCTTTTTGCAAGTTGAAGTTCCTCTTGCGATGAAAGCAAAGGTATTTTACCAATCTGACGAAGATAAATTTTCACACTATCATCTGAATTTACTGAAATAAGGCTCTCTTGAATTTTCGGATCTTCAACAGATTTTAGAATATCCTCTCCATCTTGTTCTTCATTTTCTGACTCAAGTTCTTGTAATTTTTTAAAATCTACGTTTTCATCCGAGATTTCACCCATTATACCTAAATCTTCTAATTGTTTTGTCACAACTAAATGCTCCTATTTTAGACGATAATATAATGAAAAACATATTTGGGAACCATCCGGTTGTATTATTTTTTATTTGTCAATTTCTGTCTTAGCGTTTCAAAAATAATTGCACTCAAAGCATTTGATACATTCAAAGAATTGAAATTGTTTTGCATTGGAATTTTTACTATGAAATCTGATGCTTTAAGCAAAGATTTTGATACACCCGCATGTTCGGCACCCATTATTATTGCAAAATTCATATCATCATATTTAACATCATAATAATTATCTTTTGCACTCGCATCAGTTGCAATTATCCACCAGTCGTTTTCTTTCAGAGTTTGTATTGCGTTAACAAGGCTATTGACTTTTATTATAGGAATATGATTAATCGCTCCGGCACTAATTTTTTCTACAACTGAATTAACCTGAACATTACGCCTTGAAGGTATAACTATTGCATCAACTCCAGCACATACACAAGTTCTTATAATCGCTCCAAGATTATGTGAATCTTCAATTCCATCTAAAACTACTATCGAGCGATATATAGATTTGTTATCAGCAATAAAATCTTCAAGTTCAACATATTTTATTGGTGAAATTTGTGCGATTACACCCTGATGATTAAATTCTTCATAAGGTATAAATTTATCCCTGCCAACAAATTGAAAAATTATACCCTTTTCTTTTGCAAGATCTTTTATTTTATTCATTTTCGTATCAGAATGAATATTTTTTGAAATGATAATTTTGTTAATTTCTCTATTGCCGGCAATTAAAGCCTCAAGGACAGAATTTTTTCCGTAAATTACTTCAAAATCATTCATTATTTTGAAACTCCCAACATTGCATCAAGACATTTTACTGCCTTTTTCGCAATCTCTTTGTCCACATCAATTTCATTATTTTCATTTTCAAGAACGTTCAAAATATCTATCAAAGAAGTCATTTTCATATTCGGGCAGACAATATTTTCCTTAATAGGGATAATTTCTTTTTCAGGATAATCACGTTTTAATCTATCAACAACACCTTGTTCAGTAGCTATTATAAAGGAATTTTCATCACTTTTTCTAACAAAATTCATTATACCTGTTGTACTTCCTACATAATCGGCAATATCTGAAACCGACATATGGCATTCCGGATGAACAAGAACAAGAGCATTTGGATACTTTTTACGAGCATTTTCAATATCTACCGGACGTATTTGTAAATGTGTAGGACAAAATCCCGGATAAGTAATAACTTCGACATTACCCAATTGTTTTTCAACCCATTTGCCAAGATACGTGTCAGGGACAAATGCAACTCTATCTGTGTTAAGACTTTTTACAATTTCTAATGCATTAGAACTTGTACAACAAATGTCACATTCAGATTTAACTTCAGCTGTAGAATTTACGTAACAAACCAAAGGTATATCAGAATTTTGTGCCTTAAATTCCTTTAGTTGTCTAAAACTTAG
Organism: bacterium; assembly: GCA_017471365.1. Classification (GTDB taxonomy): domain Bacteria; phylum Cyanobacteriota; class Vampirovibrionia; order Gastranaerophilales; family Gastranaerophilaceae; genus Zag111. The sequence continues at coordinate 12,469 of JAFUUC010000059.1, read as the reverse complement.
CATATCTGCCATTCTACAACCAGCATCAATTTGCGGAAGAAGGACTTTTTTATTCGGCGAAAGGAGTTTTGCGGTCTGAGCCATAAAATAAACTCCGGCAAATACAATAATATCAGCATTTGTTTTAGAAGCTACCTGACTTAATGATAATGAATCACCAACATAATCCGCGACAAAATCTACTTCAACCGGCTGGTAACAATGGGCTAAAATGATTGCATTCTTCTGCTTTTTTAGGGTTTTTATTTTTTCGATTATTTTCTGCATTTGTGGGTAATATCCTCTATTTAGTGTAAATTTATGTTAAGTATTTTTTATCTACAAAATATATTGTATAATAAAAATAAGATTATAGTAATAAATTATAAAAGGTAAATATGGCAAATTTTTTAGATAGCTTGGGAATGGGTGGAGAGATTGACGTATATGTTACCGTTTCGCCTTCTTGCGGAATGGAAATGACAACGCTAGATGCCCACGGAAACATTAATACTTATGCTCAAATTCCTCTGGATTATAACGAAACACAGAGAGAAATTTTAAGTTATGATGCATTTAAAGACGGTTTAGAACAGCTATTTGATTCAAGAAACATAAACCCGAAAAAAGCTAAGGTGCATTTGAGTCTTCCTTCAGTGTGGTTTGGTTTGAAAGAGGGTATTCAGCTTCTTCTTGATGATGATGCAATAACAAATATTGTTCTCGGAGAATTAGAACAAACTTATATATTCAAAAGAAAAGATCCTCGTCCGTCCTGGTTTGAGGCTTTAGCTTCTACAAATTCAGATTCAAGAAGCGTTTTTTATACAGCATTACAAGAAGATGTAATTGAAAGATTAACAACTATTGTTGAAGATCTTGGTGCGACACTTGTAAGCATTGGTAACGAAATCATTGCAGATTTAAAAGGTTTACTTGTTACCGGAATTGCTTCCGAACAAATGAATGATGATAGTGCATCATGGAGCTTGATGATTATCAATAACAGCGGATTTCAGTTAATTGGTTTACGTGGAAAGAGCATGGTTGAATACTACGAAGAACCGTTGCCAATTAAATCTTATGAAGGTGAAGAAATTTATTCCGCTATTGAAAATGCTGCTCAAATTGCATTTATGAATTCTGCTTCAAGTTCGCTTGTTATAGTTTCTGAGACTAACCTTGTTTCAGCAGAAATTCTTGCTAAAAATCTTCAATTTGGCGGTCAAAAGATTTTTGTTGAAGATAATAAATATCGTAAATCACCTCTTATAGAAATGAGTTTGAATGTAATTCCTGAAGATCAAATCAAGGTTTCATTACATACTCTTGGATCTATTGTAAGTGATTCAGTACTGCCGATTTCTGTAGACTTTTTGAGTTCAGGAAATCAAAAAGCAGTTGTAGATAACGTTATTGAAATACCTTTAGGAAACGATAAATTTTACCGTTTAACTCCTCCTGTAGCGACAGTTGCTGCAATTGCTCTTGCAATTGTATTGGCAATACCTATGGTTACAGGATCTTTGATCGTTTCATCATTGAGTAAAAGTGCGACAGAAAAAGTTAGTGAACTTGATAATCAAATTACAGAAGTTGATGAGCAACTTAAAAAGTATGACAAGAGTAAAGATGCTACTCAATTTGATCCTGTTGCAGAAATAGAAAAAGTTCTTAAAAACAACAGGACAAAGATTATGGCTTATGCCGCTTTGGGCGAATCAATTCCAAAGAATTTGTATCTTACATATTTTATGACCGGAAATGATGGCTATATAGATGTTAAAGGTTGTGCTGATTCTGTTGAGGATGTTTATGTATTCTTTAGAAATCTAAAAGATTCATTGGCAGGTTCAAATTTACGTTTAAGCAAGTTGGATTTGAAAACAAATTCTCTTGATACTGTCGTAAATAGCACAATGTCTACAATTGATAACGCACCATACGTTTTTGAAATTACGAATATGAGTGATGATCAGCTTACATCGTTTATGAATAAGCTTATGGGTAAAGAAGACAAACCGGCAGCTCCTGCTGCATCTCCTAATCCGGCTCCGCAACCGGCACCTACGGCACCAGTTAGCGATGAATCCATTGACGATGAAGAAGGATAATAAAATTATAAGGATAAAATAAATGAACAGTGAAAAAATAAAATATTATTTATTGCCCATATTTATATTAGTTGTTATCGTAGCAGGAATTGCTTATTTTGGGAAAAATATTTACACTGACTTTGAAGCCTATCAGACAACAAAGAGTGATATTTCTACCAAAAAGACTACTCTAAAAGAAAAACAGGATAAGCTTGAAAAACTGAAAAAAGATGAAGCAGAACTTGCTGCAAAAGAGCAACAAACAAAAAGTAGTGGAAAACCTTTTTATAAACCTATAGAAACAGGTTTGGATACAGAATCTGTTATTACAGGTGAATTTTCCGAAATCTTACAACTAATTAGAGCTAACCAGATTAAAGTTCGTTCTATTAGTTACGATTACAACCCGGCAGATGACAGCTTTGTTCAGGGTGCGGGAAGCAAATATAATGTTGCACGTTTGAATATGGAAATGATCGGTAATTATACAAATTACGATAACTTTTTGAAAGAAATGTATAAACACGAACATTTTCTTGATATTCAATCTGTAGAAATTGTGCCTTATAAAAAGAATAAAAAAATTCTTTTAATAAATTGTAAAATTAAACTTTACGCACAAAAATAACATTGAAAAGTGGAACTTTAAAGTTCCACTTTTTTTAATCAAATTTTAAATAATCTATACCAAATATTGCATTCGATGATTTTAGACAGGTAGAACAAAAATTTGTCTCAAGTGTTGTTCTGCGTGTATAATCCTTTAAATTGCTACCGCATCTGCCTCTATAATCATTTGCCAAAAACGGGCAAGTATAAACCCCACTTGAAGTCAATATTCTTCCACTTTTACAATCGAGAGGCAAATTATTATCATGCATTTCACTGTCAATATCAGAGTTTTTGTCATACCACGGATTAATTTGAATATGCGATTTATCAATATCAAAGTCGATCTTAGCAAACACCTGTTTTAAACCTTCTTCGAGAATGTTATGGGGTTCATTGTAATAATTTGTCACTGTTATAATGGGTGTAAAATTATATTTAACAAGATGTTTTACGGCAAAAACAGTCTGTCTATAAGCTCCCCTGTACCTGATGTTGTCATTTTTTATTTCATCAAAATGATCTAAACTTAGTTTAAAAATGATTTCATTACAGGATTCTTCTTCAACTTTTTTTAAAAAACGAGCCTTCTTTTCATTAATATATGATCCATTTGTACAAATACAAACATTAGAACGTTTCAAACACATCCTTAAAATTGCGTTGAAATCCGGATGTCCCATAGGCTCTGCTCCGCTTAAATAAATACATTTGATATCCTCATTCATAGAATCATTTAATGCATTTTTTATAATTTCCATATCAATATAGTCTTGAATTTTTTTATATTGCGGGAAATCTATATAACAATGTTTGCAATGCTGATTACAGCATTTTGCCGTCATTTCTATAAAAAAATTGTTTAATGCATTCATAGTAACCACTTCTGAACAAAAAATGTTTGTTTTCATGTTAATATCCCCTTTTGTAGTCTTACTTATATAATAAATTGCCTAACTAAAAAAAATTGGTTAATGTTCTATCATGTTAAAAATCAGAAAACAAAAATAAATTACCCTCCATGGCAAATAAATCTATGATACAATTTGGTTATGGTTAAGATTTTGGATTGTACAACAAGAGATGGCGGACATCAGACAAATTGGGAATTTTCTGACAATTTTGTTAAAGATCTAATAGAATCCTTAAATCTTAATGGTGTTGAATTTTTTGAAATCGGGTATCGAAATCATTTTCAAAAAGAAGGTAAAGGAAGATTTTTTTACTGTGACAATAATTTATTAGAAGAATATCAAAGTATCAAAAATAACCTAAAAATAGGAATTATGACAGATACTTCAAGATTTTCTATCAATGATTTTCCGGGTGCAAAAAATGATTTGGCAGATTTTATACGTATTGCCTGTCATCCGGATAAAATTCAAGAAACTCTCAATATTTCCTACGAACTTCACAACCGTGGGTATAAAGTTTTTGTACAGCTAATGGAAATACCAAATTTGGATGAAAGACATTATAAAATTCTTGAAAATTGCGAATTTAAAAATATTTTTGAAAGCTTATATATTGCAGACAGTTATGGAACAGCACAACCTGCCGATTTAAAAAAATTCTTCATCAGATTGGATAAAGCAGGTTACGAAAAAATAAGTTTTCACGCTCACAACAACTCAGGTATGGCACTTTTAAATACACTAGAAGCCATCAAACTTGGAGCTTACTCAATAGATGTAAGTAAAAACGGTATGGGTGGAAATTTGGATTTTAAATGTTTCTTAGAACAAGTAAAATCAAATTTTTAAATTCTTTATTAACTTTATTTGCCGTTTCAATTACTTCTGCGTGTTCAAGTTTTTTAGTAGAAACACCACTTGCAAAATTTGTTATACAACTAATCCCAAGAACCTTCATACCGCAGTAGTTTGCTACAATTGCTTCCGGAACAGTGGACATGCCGGCAGCATCAGCACCTGCAAATCTCGCCATTTTTATCTCGGCAGGAGTTTCGTAGCTTGGACCGGAAGAAGCAAAATAAACACCATGTTTTAAATTTATTCGCAAAAATTTCCCTGCATTATCTGCTATTTTAATTAAATCTTTGTTATAAACTTCCGACATATCAGGAAATCTTGGACCAAAACGCTCATCGTTACCCCCTACAAGCGGATTAGATCCCATAAAATTTATATGATCCGTTATAACCATCAGATCACCCGGTCTAAAACTTTTATTTACAGCTCCAGCTGCATTTGTCAATATAACTGTTTTAACCCCCAATGCTTTCATTACTTTTATAGGATATGTAATATCACGCATTGAATAACCTTCATAGTAATGTAATCTTCCCTGCATCATAACAACGTTTTTGCCTGCAACATTTGCAAAAACAAGCTGCCCTTTATGACCCTCAATTGTCGAAGAAACAAAACCGGGAATATCCGAATAAGAAATCGCAAACTCATTATATTCTTCAGCAAGATTTCCCAAACCGGAACCCAAAACTATACCTATTTCAGGCTTAAAATTATCTGTATACTGTTGAATATAATCCAGCGTATCTTGTATCACAATTAACCTACTAATCTATTATCATCTGCTTCTGAAGCTTTAACCATTACAGCGTGTTCAATAGGGTTTTCTCTAGTATAATTTGACTCATGTCCTTCATCAAAACCGAAATCTTCACGAGCTTTTCTTGCTTGATTTTCATCAACTAATTTTTTTGCAAGTTCAGCAATCTCGTAAACAAGTTTATATCTGTTATCTGTGTTTTCGTTTAATTCCCACGCTACTTTAATTATTTGATCCATTGTAAATCCTCATTTTTTCGCTTATGTGTCTATGATATAATACACAAAATTTTATTTCAACCCTGTAATTTCTCTGTACATATTGAGATATTCATTCGCACTTCTTTTCCAGGAGAAATCAGCCTGCATTGCAGACTTTCGCATTGCATTAAAAACATATTTATCCGTGTAAACATACAATGCACATTTAATTGCATTAAACATATCCCAACCATTATATGCCCAAAATTTAAATCCGTTTGAATTATCTAAAGGATAACCCGTTACAGTATCTTCAAGCCCGCCTGTTGCACGAACAATTGGTAAAGAACCATATCGCATTGCTATCAATTGACTCAAACCGCAAGGTTCAAATTTCGATGGCATCAAGAAAAAGTCACTGCCGGCATAAATAAGATTTGCAAGTTTTGCATCATAACCAACGTAAGTTCTTATATTTGAAGTGTTATTTGACAACCATATAAACAAATTTTCATAATCCTTATCGCCGCTGCCAAGAAATATAAAATCAGCGTTCAAATGTTGCAATTCGTGTTGCATATCACGGATAAGATCAATACCTTTTTGTCCTACAAGCCGTGAAATTAAAGCAATTATTGGTCTGTCCGGATTATATTTTAATCCGAAATATTTGCATAATGCTTTTTTATTTTCTTCTTTACCTTCTTCAAAAGTTGTCACATCATAATTTTCAACTAAAGCCCTATCTTTTGCAGGATCAAATACAGTGTAATCTATACCGTTTAGTATCCCTCGCAGTTTATTTTGTATACCGCGTAAAGTATAATCCATATTTTCGCCATATTCACCGGTCAAAATTTCTCTTGAGTATGTTGGAGAAACAGCCACAACTCTGTCTGAATAATTTATAGCACCCTTCATCCAATTTACACGGTTATAATGTTCACACCCCCATTGATTGTAGACAATATCTTTTCGCATATTTGCAAAATCCAAAACACCTTCAAACCAAATTCCCTGATATGCAAGGTTATGAATCTCAAATACACATTTTGTATTTTTCCAAAAATCATCAAATTTATAGTTTGAGTGTAAATACAGAGGAATCATTGCGGTGTGCCAATCATTTGCATGAATAACATCCGCACGAAAATTTAATGCTTTAGCATATTCCATTACGGCAAGAGAAAATGAAATATAACGTTCGTGTTCATACATCGGATCAAGATATTTCGGATAAACTTCTTTAAACGGAGTAAAATACCAATCGTTTTTTATAAAAAACACATTTATATTTGTTCCAGGAAGTTTGGTTTTATAAAGATTAAACTTTTGAGGCTGAGAACCAAAAGTTATCCACATTTCAGAATTTTCAAGCTCTTTAATAGAAAATTTTTCTTTATCTATACAACCGTGAAGCGGTGTAAATATTGCAATCTCCGCATTTTTTTCAAGTTGTTTTGGCAAACTTCCGACAACATCGGCAAGTCCTCCTGCTTTAGAAAACGGAGCTACTTCGGCGGATGCAAATAAAATCTTCATTTTTCCTCTCTTTCTGAACATTTTAGTTTTCTTCTGACAAAAACTCTTCCGGATCGACCTCATCAGTCATATCAGAAATTGTTTGCAGTTGTATATCATCTTTACGGACCACTTGATTCTCCCGCAGAATTTCTTGAATGTCAATATTCAGATTGAAATTTAAAAGATATTTATTTACAATATATTTCGCTTGTTCCATACATATTTGAGCTTGTTCACTCAAATCTTGGAGCATAAGAACAATATACATATTAACTTTATTTAAAAGAACAAAATATTCGCAAATAGGACTTTTTTCCATCTGTATTCCGGAATTATTCAAAAGTCCATATGCTATGTCGTATTTCTTTTGTTTTATATTTTGAATACTCATTAAATAACTTGCAATATAAACAATTGCTGCCAAACCTTTATTTTTAGCAGTTTTTTCAACTCGAGATAAAATAACTGAAGATTTTTTATATGAACCTAATTGAATATATGAATAACCAATCAATAAATCCGACAAAAGCTCAAAATTTGTCATATAAGTATATTTTGAAATAACTTTTGTTTTGTATATTTCTTGAGCAAATTTTTTCGGTTCATTTTGATAAAGTGTAAATGCTTTTATTATGTGAAAAAGCATATCAACAAATGCATTTTTCCCACTTGCTCTTTGAGGTAAAGTTACAGCCTGTCCTCTTATTAAATTTTGCAATTGCCCAAAAATAGAATATTCTGAAGGAATAAATGTAAACAATTTCATCATTATACTTAAAAATTCATTTACATCTTCTTTTAAACAGAGAGTATTTGCTATAGCAATACAAGCAATGCACTCAAGTACTAAAGATTCAAATTCTTCCTTATCAAAATTTGATAAATTTAATCGATTAATTTTATTTGAATCAATAACATTCAAAACATTATACCCGAGATTTACAGCTTCATTAAATTCTCCGATATTAAACAATATCTTTACATGTGTAAGTGAGATTAAAAGAAAATAAAAATCGAAATTTTTATCATCAGGATTAATCGAAACACCTTCCATCACGGAAAGTATCTTATGAGTCAAAGTTTGTGCTGCATAATACTCTCCATAAGACACAGATCCTTGTATCATTTTTGTACAAAATTCTACAAATCTTTTTTTATCAGGAGATTTTTTCAAACTATTCAGAGCAAGTTCCGCTATATCACGACTTTGAGCCGGATTATAATCCGGCATATTAATAGCGATATTTTCATATATTGATGTTTTATATCGTTCCAAATCTTCTTTACTCCAGTCAGAAGCATAGCTATCAAGACATTTTAGTATTTTTTCAGAACAGTTGATATAAGAATTAAAATCCCCCATAGACAAATTTATATTTGCGAGCTTTTCCCATTCTTGAATAACTTTTTCTCGCTCACCTGACATCTCATATAAAAATGCCTTTACCGGACTCGAAACCCCTTCACTAAAACATGTTTCAAACAATTTTTGAACTATTTCATCAAGATCTTTTTTAGGCAATATTCCCAATAAATTTTTCTTTAATAAATTATAATTTGAGAAGTAAACGCAATTATTATAAATATATAAAAACCCTCTTGCATAAAGATTATCGGCAATTGCCTGCCAATTTTCAAATCCAAAGGACTCTACTGTTTTGGCATCAACCCTTGATCCTAAAAGAACACTCATTGTCAAAAATCTAATAAGATTCTTATCTTTAATCAGGTTCAAACGTCTTTGTATTAATCTTTCAACATTTGAAGGAATTATAGCCGTTTTTGCCGACACCATTACCAAAGAGCCATCTTTTATTGCGTAAATTCCCGATTCAACAAGATACTGAATAGCAAAATCTAAAAATAATATGCTTCCTCTATCATACTTTGCAACTCGCTGAAAATAAAAATCATCCATTACAAATTTGTAAAAATTTTGATCCTCATTCACAATGCTTTCAAAAGAAGCCGGAATTAAAGTGATCTCAGAATAATACGGTCTTGAAAGTAAAAATGGAGAATGCTTATGAAGTGAAAAATCTTTATCATAAGAAATAAGATAACTTATTTTTAAATCTTCAAAATGATCAAAAAGTTGATCAAGTATTGCAAGAGATGATTCATCAATTTTTTCAAAATTTTCTATATAAATTAACGTATTTGGAATTGCTTCTAGCACATCTAAAAATACTTTAAAAAATTCATCACGTGTTTGATAAATATCATTCATTCCTCTTTGTGTAAGAGTTATCAAATCTTGTACAATTCCTGACGAATTTGTATTTTCAAACATTGAATAATCGTTTAGGGCAAACAATTTTTGTGAAACACAATATTCCAATACTGTAGAAATTAAGTTTCTAAAGAACGAATATGGAGCATATTTCATATCATCATGACATGTTATTGGAATAATATTTTCGTAAATCCCTATTTCATTCACTACAGAAAGCAATTTTATCGTATAAGGTTGATAAATATCAGCACCTTTTATAGCAGTAATTCCTCCCATTTGGAGAATTTGTTTTACCTGATCAAGTATTCTTATATTTTCTGTTGTATAAAAATTACAATTTACCTCCTCAAAACTAATGAGTTCCATATTATAAAGTTCTTGATCCAAAATAATTTCATTATTTAAGGACTTTGCCAATTCTTCCTGTTGTTCTATGCCATTTTGAACAAAATTAGGAATTTCATCAGTATCATTTTCTTCCGGAGTATCTTCTTGAATAAATTCTTCGACATGAATGAACTTTTTTAAATTTACTTCATAAAAACGTTTCATTCGACCATTAACCGGAGAACTGTCAAGCCCTTCCAGTTTGTAATTATTGTTATAAAATTCAAATAAATCGTCATCTGTTATAACTTGAACAGAATCGAGAGCTTTTGTTGCAACTCCAGTTCCTTGATTAAGCATATTCGCCCTAAAACCGGAACTTATATCATTAGGATCATCTGTTGCACTTTTTTGCATAATAGTAATATTACATTTAAGTGCAGTGTTTATTCTGTTTAAAAGTTTTACATTAAGCCTTGCAAAAAGATTAATTAGTTCAATCGCAGCTTTCATCGCACCTTCTGCTGAAGATTTTGGTGTATACATACGATTAAAACGTATTATATAAATATCATCTTCATAAATTTGTCTTCTCAAACCCAAAGAATGAACAAATTTTACAATCATATTATCGAAATTTGACCGAAATTTAGCAAAAAGCTTGTTTGAACCAAGCCTTGCTTTCACAACATCACTATTCGGAAATTCGATTTTCATAACAGCAAAATTATCTGTCAAAGATTCTGCCTGAATAGCACTATATGTTGTAGGATAGCCACATTTTGTACACTTTTCATTAACAGTTAAATTTATCTTTCCACATTTAACACATTTTGAAGCAAGAATTTCGCCACATTTTTTGCACACATTTTTCGTATTTACTGTGCGACATTTATGACAAATAATTTTCAATACCTTCTTGCAATTTGGACACACAAGGGTATTTTTATCTATTTCTGCTCCGCAGTTAGGGCATTCCATTCCGCGATTATAACACATTTTTTAAGCTTACAACTAATTTAAACAGATGATTTTTTGTTCATATTGTGCTAAAATCTTAGTGAGGAGAAAATATTGAGTATTATTGCAGATGACAATGATTTTGAAAAACAGCAGACAGTAAAGAAAAATCCTATTGTCCAAGCTAATGTCGAAGAAACAGACAAAACTTTTGAAAACAACATAAGACCTAAAACTTTTAACACTTACATCGGTCAATCAGCGTTAAAAGAAACTTTAAAAATCACTATTCAAGCTGCAAAAAAACGTGAAAAACCTCTTGATCATTTATTATTTTACGGTCCTCCGGGTCTGGGGAAAACAACTCTCGCCGGAGTTATTGCAAACGAAATGTGCGTACCAATAAAAATTACCTCTGCTCCGGCTCTTGAAAGACCTCGTGATATTATTGGGATTTTGATGTCTTTAGAAGAAGGAGAAATTCTTTTTATTGACGAAATTCATCGACTTAACAAGGTTGCTGAAGAAATTCTCTACCCTGCAATGGAAGATTTTTATCTTGATATGACAACCGGTAAAAGCCAAACCGTAAAAACTTTGCGTGTTCCCTTGCCAAAATTTACACTAATTGGTGCTACAACAAAAGCCGGAGAACTTTCAGGTCCTTTGCGTGATCGTTTTGGAATTATTCATCGTTTAGAATTTTATAATGAAAAAGAACTTTCTGAGGTTATACAACGCACAGCAGGAATTTTAGAAATTCAAATAGATGAAAAAGGTGCTGCTGCCATTGCAAAACGTTCTCGCGGTACACCAAGAATTGCCAATCGTTTAATAAAGAGAGTCAGTGATTTTGCACTTGTAAAATATGACGGCAAAGTTACCGAAGATATTGCCAATCAGGCACTTGATATTTTGAAAATAGACGAATTTGGATTGGATACAACAGATAGAAACCTGTTAAAACTTATTATTGAAAAATACGACGGCGGACCGGTTGGAATTGAAACTATCGCCGCTGCTATCGGAGAAGATGCTAGAACTCTTGAAGATGTATGTGAACCATTTTTACTTCAATGCGGACTTTTGCAAAGAACACCACGAGGCAGAAAAGTTTCTCCACAAACTTATAGACACCTCGGATATAAAATTAAAAATCAATCAGAACAACAAAGTCTTTTCTAATTAATTATCTTGTATAATTGATAAAGTGTCCTCAAATTTTTGTTATCAGATTTAATATTTTGAATAAGTTCAGAACGAATTTCTTCAATGTCTTTTTGATGCTCAAAATCAAAAAGATCCTTTGGAGATACACTTAGAACACTTGCCAATTTGCCAATTTTTTCGGCACGCAAAAAACTTTTTCCACACTCTATCTTACTTAAATTTCTTTCAGCAATATCAATCATTTCCGCAAGTTCTTCCTGCGAAAGTTTTTTCTTTATCCTAAGCTCCTTAACTTTTTTCCCAAAAAGTAATTTTATATCGTCCATATTTTCAGTATATAAATTCAATTTTTTCAAATTAATGATGTTAAAGATACTTTAAATATTGACAAAGTATTTAAAAAATTGTATTAATGGATATAAAAAATTGTTTATTAAGCAGGAAAGGATATTAAAAATGGAAAAGAAAACAAAACGTACAGTTAATTTTGGTGGACTAAAGTCTATTCTACGTTCTGGGAGACTTTCCTCTCCCAGCGGGAGAGGGGCAGAGGGTGCTGCGGGGGTAAATGAAGGAAGTAGGTTGGGGTTACTACCCCAACACGTAAAATTCCCCTCGCCACTTGTGGGAGAGGGGTTAGGGGTGAGGGGTAACTCCAACAAACAAGCAGACACAACGAAAACTTCCCTCCCTTGTGAGACTCTGCCGAGCAAACAATCCGGTGAATTGTTTGCGAGAGGTAAGGTAGGGATGGGTGGTTCGATATGCCACATTAAACAACCCACCCCAACCCTCCCTAACCATGGAGGGAGAAAAGTTAATTCCCCTCGCCCACA
>JAFUUC010000058.1 GCA_017471365.1 bacterium | reverse complement strand
GCCCCTTGCGGGGAACAGACCCACCCTTAGTCCTTTTTCTATTACTCGAGCATAGCTCTCGAAAAGAAAAACCAAGCAATTCACCGGATTGTTTGCTCGGCAGAGTCTAGCTAGGGAGGGAAACTTATGGGGTAGTAACCCAAACCTACATTTGTCCCCACTCAAGTGATGCTGTATGCTAGGGAATTTAACCTGTTGAGATAGTAAATCCAACCTACTTCCTTCATTTACCCCCGTTGTTCTAATAAGTTTGATTAAGGCTGTTTTTCTCATTTTTTCTCCTATAATTTGTAGTGCTATGTATTATTTTTCTCTTTAACATGTAGTAGTATTACATATTAATTTTAATTTTGTCAACACAGCACTCCATTTATTTTGCTAAAAATGCGTTGTAGCATGACAATAAATAGGAGCTTATATGGCAAAATTACGCGAATTATTCGGCAAAAGACTAGAGGAATTGTTGAAACAAAATAAAATGAAGCAATGTGAATTTGCCGCAAAAATTGACATTGATGCACAAAGTATCAGCCGAATGATAGCAGGTAAGCATTTTCCCAAGGAAGAAAATTTAGAAAAAATGATTCAAGTTTTAAATGTTGAACCCCATACTATGTTCAAATTTACTCATATGGCAAACGATACGGAACTTATTAATGATATTAACAGATTAATAAAAAATGCACCAAGTCAAAAAGTCCGGCTCGCACACAGGCTAATTGCCGCACTTTTTGATGAAAGTTAAAAGTAATTATTATTAAACCCTTTTTAATAAATCGCTTGACACTGCGATAACAATAGAAGCTAAAAATGCACTTAAAAAGTTTTCAACTTCAAATTGTGGAACTAAAAATGCTGTCAAATACAACATACCAATGTTAATGACAATATTAAACAGACCTAACGTCACCAGATTAATAGGGAATGTGAGCAGTTTTACTATTGGTTTGATAAATATATTAACAAAAGTTAAAACCGCCGCCACCAGCATAGCAAACCAGAAACTTTCAACTTCTATGCCCGGCAAATAACACAATGCCATAATAACTATGGCAAAAATAACCCATTTAAAGATTAATTTCATCATTTAATTATTCCTCTGTTGTAGTTGTATTAATTGTATTGGAATAATTAGAAGAATTCATCCCCTGAATCTTTATATTTCCATTAGCGTCCTTAATAAAACGCATATTAACCGGGTGTACTTGTTGTAACCCTGTGCCGCCATAATTTGGCCCATAACTCGGGTTGTAACCGGAATTTCTTACAACTGTACCATTTTTTGCATCTTTTGCTTCTCTTTTTTGCTTGTAATTTTCAGGGTTTTTTGTGAAATCTAAAGTTTCTTGATGTTCAATTTGTTGCTGCATTAACGGATAAAAACTCATGTTACCACCGTTTGGTGCTTCGTAATGTCCAAAAGCAAACGCACCATTTACACCAGCCAAAACCAAACATAAACTAAGTAATAAAATTCTCTTCATAAACACTCCTTATCTTCAACTCTCATATATTAACATACATATGGCTAAAAAAGCAAATCTAACAATTAGCATAATATTTTTATTTATTTATTGATATTTTTACCAATGGAATTGTGTAAAGCAGGTTTTATTATAGATGTATAAATCCTCAACTCTTCTGATTGCTCAGCTGCCTTCATGTCTTTTAGATGTGGAGGCTTTTTTTTCTTAACATTATGACTTATGAAAAAATATATAGTATAATTCTGATAAAATTTATCAGGATAGAGAGGGTTTAATATGAGAGAATTGGTTGTTGAAGGGCAAGAAGTTTTATTAATTCCGCAAAATTTTAGATTTGTTAATAAAGGGAGGGTTGTTTCTGTTACGGCAAGAGATTTTTCTTTAGAACTTGAGTATGAGCCTGACGGAATTGTAAAAAATAATTTTTGTGAGTTTTATACACAAACTTCGCATGGGAAACTATACTTTGATTCTTATGCAAAGGATATTAACGGTAAAACTCTTTTGATTGCCAATCCGGCTAAACATAAATTTTTGCAAAGACGACAATATACTCGTGTTAAGTATTTTAATGATGTAACACTTTTACTCAACCACGACACATATCGTGTTAAGACTGTCGATATTTCCGCAGGTGGTATGAAGTGTACATCTGATAAAACTTTGGATATAGATGCTTCTTACAAAGTCTCCATTCCAATTGAATTTGAAAAACATGTGGATTGCGAATTTCAGCCTATAAGGATTGAAAAAAAAGACGGGAATTACACAATATCAGGTCAATTTGTGTATAGTTCGGGTTATGACAAAATGATGTTAACCCAGTATTGTGAAAAACGTAGTGTTGAAATTAAGAACAAGTAGGTTATTTTATGAGTCTTGTAGATCTTTTAGAAAAAAAGAATGATAAAATATTGTTTACAACTCCTTCGCACGGGACAAGTTTTTATATTTATGAACCATTGAAGGAAATGTATAAAAGGGATATTTCGGAAACCGAGTGTCATAATCCTGTAGAGGCTTTACATAGAGCTCAAATGTGGGCAAAATCAATTTATCATACCTATTCTACAACATTTTTAACAAATGGTTCTACAAGCGGTATTATTGCAGCAGTTCTTTCTTGTACCCAGGTCGGAGATAAGGTCTTGATTGCATCTAATGCTCATCCTTGTCATTTTAATGCAGTACGTCTTGCAGGTGCGAGAGCTTTAACTTACAATCTTGATATTGACCCTGATTGGGGTGTTCCTCTTGAAACAAAACCGGAAATGATTGAAAGTTATCTTAGTCGTTACGATGTTCGTACAGTTATAATTACTTCTCCAACTTATGAAGGTATAATTTCAGATATCGAAGAAATTAAATCCGTTTGTGAAAAATATAATACATTTTTGATTGTAGATGAAGCACACGGGGCATTATATCCATTTTCTGATAGGTTGCCTTTATCTGCTGTAAATATCGCAGATTTTACGGTTCAGTCTTTACATAAAACAGCAGGAGGTCTTAATCCTACAGCACTTTTACATTGCAATTGTGAAATTGATGTGAAACCAGCATTGAATATGTTTATGACAACTTCTCCATCTTATCCTTTGCTGGCTTCTATAGAAGAAAATATTTATTATCTAAATTCTCGTGAAGGACGCAAAGAAATTGATAATTTGATCATAAGACTTGATAAAATGCGTGAAAAATGCCGCGGTTGTTTATTTTTTGGAGATGACCCGACAAAAATTCTCGTAAGGATTCCCGGAATTTCCGGACATGAATTATCGCAAATGCTTTACGATGATTTCGGTATTGAAGATGAGAAAACAAATGATAAATCGACAATGCTACTTTGTGGAATTGGTACAGACAACAAGAAAATAGACCGCTTACAACATGTACTTTCAAAACTATAGATACTAAGTTAAAACAATTGCCTTTACTACTTTGTATATTTCTTCGATTTTTTCACGATTGCCTTTATTAGCATTTATGGTTGAATGAATTTCTTTTATAAGATCTTCTGTAGGTTTTAGATGCTCAGAATCAAAAAGCTCTTTTGCTGAAATACCAAGACATTTTATTATATTTTCCATCGTTTGTGCAGTCATAAAATTAGCCCCGATTTCAATTCCTCCCAGAGTTCTAACTGAAATATTAGCCATTTCGGCAAGCTCTTCCTGTGTAATCCCTTTCTTCTGGCGGAGACGTTTTATTTTTATTCCGAGCTCTTTCTTAATGTCCATACCAACATCTTACACATATTTGCCATAATTAAAATGCGAGTAAATTATTGTTTTTACTAATTAATGCTAATTTAATTTCCTAAATTATTAAGAATTATGAAGCTGTAATGCATTGTCATTACTGGATTTTATAAATTTATGAGATTTAGTTGCCGAATTTTTATCATTTTTTAGAAAGCAAAATTTTTAATATAGGAGTAAGGGTAAAAAATTAGCAGTAAAAAGAAAGGAAAGGTATTATGACAAATTTTTTGACTCAAACAGTATGTGGACCAGTATTATCACCGGTTGTTGCAAAGGATAAGGGTGATGTTTCTAACAGGGCAAAATGTGCTGGATCACAGTTTAAAAACAATTTATCAACATTGGCTCAAGACACAGTTGTTATCGGTGCAGGTGCCGGAACACTAAAGGCTGCAAAAGAAATGCCGCGTTTACGAAGGTTTTTTGTGAGAACTTTTGACAAAATTGTTAAATGGAATGCTCCAATAAGAAAGAGGTTTGTTGAATTGACTGGAGAATATGGGACAAAATTTAGCACATTTGAGTTAACTCGTGGAGCAAAAGCTGAAAAATTGTTAAAGCTTCCTGGTATGGCAAAAGTTGCCGCTCTTGTTGCATTACCGGTAATAGCTGGTATAAGTTATATTGGAACAAAACACATATATAAAATGGGACAAATTGATCAGAAATATACAGACAAAGCAAAATTAGAGCAACATAATAAAGAAATTGTATAAAATACGACACAATAAAGTTAAATGGCAGCATTTTTGCTGCCATTTTTTATAAATAATTACTCAAAATATTTTTTACGTAATTTTGAGTTTCTTTATAAGGTGGAACTCCGTCATATTTATCAACTGCACCGGGACCTGCATTGTATGCGGACAGTGCCAATATTACATTACCATTGTATTTGTTAAGCAATGATTTTAGATACTTAACGCCACCTTCAACATTTTGAGTTGCATTGTATGGATCTTGAACCCCCATAGCTTTTGCGGTTGCGGGCATTAGTTGCATTAACCCCATTGCTCCGGCTTTTGAAGTCGCATTTGGATTGAACCCTGATTCTTGCTTAATTAGGGCTTGAACCAATTTTTCGTCTACTCCGTTTTTGCGTGCAATTTGATTTACCATATTTAAAATTTGAGACTTGCTAGAAGTTTTGTTCAAACTACTATAATCACGTTTAGCATCTTCAACCTCTTGAATTGCATTCAAAAGTGTTTGGTTTGTTATATTTGTTGTCGAAGAAATATCGTCATCATACACGTTTGCACTAACATTTAATGAATTTGCATTCAGTAAAAGTGAACCAAAATTTGTAGCGGAAGTACTGGACAAAACTTTTTCAAATGATTGAACATTGTTTGAACTTGGAGGGTAAATGCTATCAAGAGGGTTAGCTTGAACGTTTTTTGGCTGTAATGTCCTATTAAGATTATTTACATAGTTACTGATTTGAACACTGCGGCTCATAGCGGTATCTTTTCCGCTTGAACTTAACAGATTTCTAATCATGTTAGAAAACATTTACTACCTCCCAATTGTATTTTATACTAACTCGAAGTTTTGTGTATCCTCCAAATGATTTAAGGTTTTTCCAAAAAAAGTCAAATAAAACAAATTTTACATTTATTACTCACAAGTAATAAAAAAAATAATCGAATACATTTACTCTTTTTTGACATTTATTTGGATTTATAGTACCCTGTTTATATTGTAGGGTATGATTATGAATAAGAAAATACTTATAACTGCAATTATAGCTGCAATGGTACTCGATGTTTTTTATTTTGTGCCGGGTTGTTATGCAAGAACGACCAGAAAGCAAAAAAAAGAGACTTTTTATATGAAAGCAGCTCAAGCAGAAATGGATTCTAAAAAATATACACTGGCAATTGATTATTATTCCAAGGTTATAGAATTAAATCCTGAAAATTCTGAAGCTTACACAAAAAGAGGAAATGCAAAAAACCTTTTGGGACAATACAAAGAGGCTATTGAAGATTATACAAAAGCTCTGGAACTTGATCCGAATAGAGAAAATGCCTATTACAACAGGGGCATTGCAAAATCTAATTTGAACGCATATGACGAAGTTTTGGATGATTACACAAAGGAACTCGAACTTAACCCTGAGAACGTAAATGCTTATCTCAATAGAGGTATTACCGAAGTAATGCTAAACAAGTATGATGAAGCCATTGATGATTTTACAAAAGCGGCTGAACTCGATATTAATAACGAAAATGCTTATTACAATCGTGGGCTAGCAAAAAGGGCAAAACACGATTACGAAGGAGCTATAAAAGATTATTCCAAAGTTATAGAATTAAATCACAACAATATTGATGCTTACAACAATTGTGGTGTTGCAAAATATTATTTAAAAGATTACAACGGTGCAATAAAAGATTACTCAAAAGTTATAGAATTAAATAAAAATTTCAAGAGAGTTTATTATAACAGGGCTTTGGCATATTTGGGGTTGAAAAAATATGAAGATGCCTTAGAAGATTTTAGTCAAGAGATATTAATTAATCCTGATTACGATTTAGCCTATTATGATAGAGGATTAGTACAGTACAAATTAGAGTACTACCAAGCTGCCATAGAAGATTATACAAAAGCTATTGAATTAAATCCTCAAAATGCTGATTATTATTTTGATAGAGGAGCTTTAATCAGTAGAACAGGCGGTGATTTAAAAAAAGCAGAAGAAGATCTTTCAAAAGCGATAAAACTTGATAACAAAGATCCGGAAAAATATCTTATCAGAGCAACTATATATTGCAAATCAGGTTTATATCTTGCGGCAGTTGATGATTTAAATATTGCACTAAATCTTGATCACAATAATAAACAAGCCTATGAATTACGTTCATTTGCGATAAAATCACTTACAAAGGAACAACAAGAATAAGGAGAGAGTATGGATATAAAAATTATTGACGATGCTAGTAAAGCTAAATGTGATGTATTAATTATCAATAAATTTGAAAATAAACAAACTTCGAGTGAACTGGTTAATAGATTCGCTCCGGAGAATTTTGAGGGCAAGCAGGGGCAAATATTTGTTATTCACACACATGACCAACTACCTGCACAAAGGATACTTGCTGTAGGTTTTGGCGAAGAAAAAGATATTGATAACAACATAGTAAGAGAAAATATTGCAAAAGCAATAAAAAAATGTTTGGCAATGAAGGTTAAAACAGTAGCAATTGACCTAAAAACTCATTTCAACTACGGTGGACCCGCTCTTTTAGGTGCCTCTATAGCTAATTATCATTTCGATAAATACAAAACAAAAAAAGAACATCGTATAGAAGAACTTTATCTTGCAAATGTTGATAATGAACTTGTTGAAAGAGCCAAAGTTGTAGCAGAATCATTGAAATTTGCACGTAACTTAGCGAACGAACCGGCAGCATTCGCAACTCCGTCAAAACTTGCACAAATTGCTCAAAATATTGAAGGTATTCAAACGGAAGTATTTGATGAGGAAAAAATAAAAACTCTTGGTATGGGTGCTTTTTTAGCGGTGGCTAAAGGAAGCAATGAAACTCCAAAATTTATTCATATGAAATACTCCTGTCCTAATCCAAGGAAAAAAATTGCGATTATTGGTAAAGGACTCTGTTTTGACAGTGGTGGATTAGATATTAAACCGGCTTCGTCAATGCTAACAATGAAAGATGATATGTCAGGATCAGCCTGTATTCTTGGTGTAATGAAGGCATTAAACAAGTTGAAACCTGAGATAGAAGTTCACGGGATTATTGCAGCCTGTGAAAATATGCCATCGGGAAGTGCTTACAAACCGGGTGATATTCTGACTGCAATGAACGGCAAAACCATTGAAGTTGACAATACTGATGCAGAAGGGCGTTTGACACTTGCAGATGCACTTTGCTATGCTTGCAAACTTGATGTTGAAGAAGTTATTGATATAGCAACTCTGACCGGAGCTTGTATGGTTGCTCTTGGAACAGTAGCCTCTGGTATTATGGGCAATAATGATGAATTTGTATCAAGTATAATCAAATACGGTAAGGAGTCAGGTGAAAAATATTGGCAGTTGCCAATGTGGCAAGAATACCGTGATAATATGGATTCTGATGTCGCGGATATGAAAAATACCGGTACAAGATACGGCGGAGCATCTGCTGCCGGGATGTTTCTGAAAGAGTTTGTAACAGATAATGTAAAATGGGCTCACCTGGATATTGCCGGAACCGCTTTCCTAGAAAAAGGACAAAGAGAATTTGGAAAGGGAGCAACTGGTGCAGGTGTAAGAACATTGATTAAATATATTATTGACTAAATTTAATAATCTTAGAGGACTCTATGAAAAATATATTAAAAAATATTCGCAATCTTTTTATCTTGAAAAAAAGAGAAAAAATCTCCAGAGATTTAAAGAAGATATCTGAACAAAATTTATCTGTAAGTAATGGTGCAAAATTAACTATAAACGCTGAAAAACAGAAAAAAATTGATCAGGTAAAAGAAAATATTACTGCGATTGTAAAAACTACAAAATGTGAGCCAGAAGCACTAATTAATTATATTACGGCTGCAAAAACACCTGTTTACAGAATTTCAAACCCAAATAAAGTACTGAGTTTTATTGGAGAAGAAGAAGGTTTGATATGCGAACAAAAAGGACTTTTTGCAATTTACCTTTCAATCTTGACCGGTCAGGGTGTAAAATTTAAAACAGAACCAATGTTTGTAATCAGAAAAACTAATGATATTAATAAATCATATCTTTTGCATAACTTTTACCGGTGGTATTCTCTAAAATCAGGACTTGAAGGTTTTGATTATGAATCCAGAAGAAAAATGAAAATATACTGGTTTGATAACTCTCTCGAAGCAACCCGACGACTTTCTATTGAATCAATAAATCAAATTCAGGAAGCTATTTCACGTGAACGCGAAGCCAATTTGTTTGTTTTGGATTATGAAAAACAAATAGAAGGTTCTAAAAAAGTTCTTGAAAAGATTAAAAATGAAGGCGGAGCAGACGTTTAAATTTTTAAAGTGTAAAACTCAACAAATCTGTTAATGGCATTTCTAAGGCAAAAGAGATTTTCACAAGAGTAGAGTATTTTGGATCAATAACACCACATTCAATGCGGCTTAGTGTTCGCGTTGTAAGCCCTGTTTTGAGCGACAAATCAAGCTGCGACAGATTCTTTTTAACCCTCTCATATTTTATTTTATAACCTAATTTAAGAAACTCCTCTTTGTCCATTAAACAATGGTACTCTATTGACAAACAATTTTCGATATACTAAACATACTTTATTAGATATAAAGTATGTTAAATGAAATTAGAGGTCATACAGTGAAAAAGGACCTGCTGTTGTTGGTTCTATAGCAGGATATGATTTGATAAAATTAGCAGATACACCACCAGCAAAAGACTGTAATACATACAAAAACGACTATGATGAAATATCTCATTGTCCATACTCAGGAGAAAGTGACTACTGGGTAGGAGCATTGGTAACATGTAAGGAAATGGGTGGTCACTTACCTGACATGACAGAACTAGCAAACATAGCAAAAGCAGTATACCCAAGCATAGCAGGCAGCATAAGTGCATACTCAAGCTACCAATCAGCAAGCTGGAATACAACAGAGGTAGCAAAACTGGGCGGTTCGCCGGGAGGCTTCGTCCTGTGGTCGTCAGAGGAGTACTCGATTACGAGCATTGGCTCCCGCATACGCTATTTCCGTAGTAATGAAACGAACGGTGATACAAACTACGGTCGCAGTGAACCTATCAAATTTATCTGTCTAGCAAATAATTAGTTAATAAAAACAGAGGATTGTAAATTATGTTACAATTCTCTGTTTTTTTGAAATTTACGGTTAAAAACTTTTTTTATATATGTGAAAGAGAGATTTTTATATGATGAATGCTATTGACGAAATTAAACGGCAGTACGTTTACGCTGTTCAGCCCGTCAAGTTATTTGAAACAGAAAATTCCAAGGTGGCACAGCAAAACACCTTTCACTTCATCAGTATGACGAACAAAAACGACAACCAACGTTACAACCCGTTTCATCCAAACGTAACTAACGCTTCAACAGCTAAAAAACTTGATATTCTCGGTTAAGCCGTACAAATCACACGATTTGGTACAACAGGCGGACGCTCGCGTTTGTCGAACTGTGCCAGGCGTGCTTGTAAAGCATCGTCTTTTACAGGAGCCGCAGCCTGGTATATTGGGGTTTGCTTTTCAACTCCTGTACCATTTATGCGTGCTTGTCCAAATAAAATTTTCCCGATACCCATATTTATCCCTATAATTTCCCTATATTATATAAAAGTAATTTAGGGACAAAAAATTGCGTATTTGTAAAGAAATATTAAAGCAAAAAGAAATTTTTAGTATAGTTCGGGGTAAAAATTTGTTTATTGTAGTT
Organism: bacterium; assembly: GCA_017471365.1. GTDB lineage: Bacteria > Cyanobacteriota > Vampirovibrionia > Gastranaerophilales > Gastranaerophilaceae > Zag111. The sequence goes on along the minus strand of JAFUUC010000058.1, from coordinate 6,433 downwards.
GTAGGTTTCACGTGGAATATAAGAATAGTCTTCTTTAGTATCTCGAAAACAATTCAATCCAACCGCAGGAACATCATCTTTGATAAAAAATTTTAACAAATCCATAATTCATACACTTTCTTCTTTTTTTGTATATAATGTTTTTAACGATCAGTTACAAAAAGTCAAAAAAAGGAGAATTAAAAATGGTTGAGTACGTAACAAAAGATATGAATATTATTGAAATTGCACAAAAACACCCTGAAAGTATTGAAGTTTTTCATAAATACGGATTAGGATGTTTGGGTTGTGCAGCGGCAAGATTTGAAAATCTTGAAGCAGGAGCAAAAATTCATGGTTACGACCCTGATGAAATGGTTGCTGATATTAACAAACTTATTGATGCCGCTCAGGGCTAATATAAAAAAAATAGCATGCAAGAATGGCGGTGCTTATAGCACCGCCATTCTTGCATGCTGTATTTTAAAAATGATTTATTTTAAAAATCCTTCCATAGTTGGCTTGTTTGAAGGGACCAACGGAGCTCTTTGAGCTTGAGCAATGGTCATTCTTTTTTGTTCATCTTCTTTTGCTTTTCTTTTGTCGGTGAAATTTTTGCAAATATCTGTCAATGCTATAATTAATCCCGGAACGAGTAATAATGTTGATACAAATCCAAACGCACTATTACATGTTTTAGCTCTGTTCAATAAGCCGTTATATTCCATTGAAAGTTTTTGAAGTTTTTTGAGTAAATCAGATCCGGACTTACCGGCTCCATTTAATGCTTGTTCGATTTCTTGACTGGTAGCTTCTGCGAACGATTTACCGTTAAATTCTTTTAATATTCTTTCAACAGTAGCTTTAATATTATTATCTTTTTCAAACAATTTTTGAATTTTTATTTTATTCAATAAACCGTCCGGTTTCTTGAATAATTCATAAAATTCTTTGATTAAATCAGTGTCAGCACCATCAGCATGTGCAAGTGCTTGTTCGATTTCCTGACTGGTAGCTTCCGCGAACGATTTACCGTTAAATTCTTTTAAAATCTTTTCAACAGTCGATCTAACATCAGCATCGTGTCCAAAGGCTTTTTTAACATCGCCTCCGCTGGATTTTATAAATTCCATAAATCCAACTACGCGGCCTTTGTAGTTTTCTAAGTTCGTATATTTAGATTCAAGTTGTTTACTTGTAAGAATAGAATGTCTGCCATCAGAAGGATTTAGGTAATCTCCAATCTTTTTAATCGTAGACCTTCCGTCCAAGTCTCTTTTATTCAGAGCAAGACCTGTTAATTTGGTAAATCCATCAGAGAATAAGCGAGCTAAAGCCTTTGCACCAAATAATAATGCCGTGAATGCCGTAAAATCGCGAATTACAATTTCACCATAGTCATACTTATCCTGAGCATTTTTTAATCTTGGCGGAATACAGAACAAATACAATAAAATTGCCATTGCTTTCCCTTGAATTACCGGTCCGCTAAGTTCAAAAAGATCAGAAACATACTTTGTTGCTTTATTATTAAATATGACTTTCCCGCCACCTTCTACAACAGAATTTAAGCCACCACCAAACGAAACATCTTTGCTTTTTTCAGTATTTTCAACCTGAACTTTTTCCGGTGTTTGTAATGCCGGTTGATCTTCTTCATCGTTCATTAATGCCGGATTTTTGCCACCGGTACCCATGTTGTAAAGTTTAGGAATTTGAGTATAGAAGAGAGCAACTGTAGAGAACAAACCAAGGTTAGTTAAAATCCTTGTACCCATTCGACGATGAGTGAATTTTTTAACCACTTCATCAAGGTTTACATTTGCATTTCTTTTCAATGCATTGTGAGTATTTTTTACTGCATCATCAAAGTAATTTTTTAAAGCATCAAGCATTTCGCCAATACTTCCGGTCTTAATAGACCCGTTTGTAGAGGTCAAATTAATTGCCATTTCATTTACAGCACCACCGATTTTTTGTTTCTTTAATGCCATAAAATCATCTACAACTGAACCAAGCCTTTCTAATGCTGCTTTACGTTCTGCTTTAGTTAAAGTCTTGTCAGCAAGAATTTTTTCTATATCGATTTGTTGTTTTGCGTATTTCTCAGCCAATTTTGCAACTTCTTCTGCACTCAGTTTTTCAGAATCTGCAATTTGAGAGTTTACACTATTTTCTATAATATCTTTGAATACTTTTTCATAAAAACCTTGTTTATCTAAATTTCCCTTTTTAAGGGCATCAAGATTTTCTGCGGCATGCTCTTTGAACTTGTCTGCAAATCCGTCGATATAATCAAGACGAACATTATTCCCTGAACCAAATTTTTTGGTTATACCTTTAAGAGCAAAGTATGGTATTATGAATGCACTAGGACCGGTGATAACTTCACGTATGCCCTCTTTACGAGCATATGCCCAATTAAGATGACGTTTTGGCTCCCCATTCTTATCAAGAATATCGTTGCCCATTTCGTCCTTTTTCTTTTTACCGCCACGTAAAAGCCCCTTACCAACACGCGGGAAGATAAATCCGAGACCATCCTGAATAATAAATGAAGCTGCATATCCACCGGCAGCAATAAAATCCATTAACCAAACAATAGGATTTGGTGCAACAGACGCAGCCCCCTGAAATGACAACTGTGAATTGCGAACAGGTACTCTAATCGGGGTGTTATTTATTTTGATTTTATTGTTCGCATTATATTTCGGTTCTATTTTTGCTTTTATTGATTCTACCGGCATGATCCCTACAATATTAAATTTTCTACACAATTAAAAAAACAATATTTACGATTTAATTGTCTTTTTTTTGGGCAATGTTTCAAAATTTTTACATATCCCAGTAAATTTTGAGAACAAGTGTACTTATCATACTTAATCCGCAAAAAAAATTCAAGTCATTTACTACAATTATAACATTTCTGTTACATAAATTATCAATTAAATTGTAAATATTGTAAAATTAAATGTAATTCTCTCTTAATTTGCAAGGCAAATGAACCTTGGATACGTAACATCTCTGCTCGCATGACGAGGATCTGTATTACCTCTCGCAAACAATTCACCGGATTGTTTGCTCTCCAGAGTCTCGAAGGGAGGAAGTCCTTTCAGTGGTGGCGTGATTGTGTACGTAGCACCCTCTCCCACCAGTGGCGAGGGGAATTTTACGTGTTGGGGTAGTAACCCCAACCTACTTTTGTCTCCACTCAAATAATGCTTTGTGCGAAGGAATTTAACCTTTTTCACTCCATGGGTAGGAAATTTCGCTGTCATGCCGAATTTATTTCGGCATCTATCAATTTGATTAGATTTTGAAACAGCTACGCATACAGGCTCACACGTCCTGGCTCCGCTGTGGCGGTTCGCTTTGTATCTATTTACCCCAAGTAGCAACTTGGATAAATGTAATATTTTTTATATACTTTTCAAAGAATTTCTCACAAATTAAGATTAAATAGACTTACTCTTGCCGAAGCTTATATAATTGCTGATATTTTGGGGTATGATTTAGAATTTATTGAACGGGGTAAAAGTAAATAATTTATTGATCACTCTCGTGATGTTGATCGTTTTCTTTCAATAGTTTTGCAAAATCAGAAGGTTTTATATCTTGAATAAAGCTTTTAAATTCTTGTGCTTCTTGTTCATCTTTAGCACTATCAGTAGAAACAGAACCTGAAGCAAGAACATTAGACGTTACAAAGATAGGTGCTTCAACCCTTATAGCAACTGCAATTGCATCGGAAGGACGCGAATCAATTTCAATTATTTTCCCTTCATCATTTTCTAAAAACATTGTTGCATAGTAAGTATCTTTTTCCACATCGTTGATTTCAATTTTTGTTAATTTGTACCCAGCTTTGTCAATAATACTAATAATTAAGTCATGGGTCATAGGACGTGCAACACCAAGGTTTTCAATTTTTCTTATAATTGAACTTGCCTCAGCTGATCCAATCCAAATAGGTAAAGCTCTGCGATTTTCTTTGTCGTGTAAAACAACTATAGGAGAGCCTGTTCTTGTATCCAGGGCGATGCCCATAACTTTCATTTCAATCATAAATTACCTCTACATATACAATATCACAAAAATCATTTGCAAAAAAGTTTTTTTATGTTAGTATATATCATGTCCTTGGAGACGTGGCCGAGTTGGCTTAAGGCGGCACCCTGCTAAGGTGTTGTGTGGGGTAACTTGCACCGAGAGTTCGAATCTCTCCGTCTCCGGATTTTTTTAGTTTGCTTATGATTTATCAAGATAAAGAAAGAAAACCTCAAATATGGTTTTGTGGTGGGCATTTTATAAATGATATTTATACCGGTTTTTTGAATCCTATCATGCCATTTATTGCCGAGCAGGTAAGGATTTCTATGCCAGTTGCTACAATCATTTTAAGTTGTTCACATATATTTTCTTCGCTCTTGCAGCCGTTTTTTGGTTTCTTTGCTGATAAAATGAAAAAACGAGCATTGATATTTTGGGGATTAATTTGTACATCTTTGTTTATTTCATTTGCTCCCGCTGTTAATAATATTATTTTAATGATTTTTTGTATTATTCTTGGAAGTTTGGGATCAAGTTTGTTTCATCCCCAATCGTTGGGGTTAATTTCTAGGTTTTCATCTTCTGATGTTGTGCGAAATATGGGGATTTTTATTGCTTGCGGTACCCTTGGATTTTCTATGGGACCATTATTTTCCTCTGCTATTGCTCAGTATTTCGGATTGAAAATGATGCCTTTCTTGGCTTTGATTGGATTGAGTTGGGCTTTTTTAATGTTTAAAATGGTTCCTCAATTTCATTCAGACGTAGTAAAGGAACAAAAAATTAACTTTTATCAGGCATTAAAAGATATTGTTTCAGAAAGAAAATTAAATATTTTAAATTTAATTGCTATGTTGAAATCTTTAGTTCAGACTTCATGTTCTATACTTTTGCCATTTTTGTGGAAAGCTGAAGGTTATAGCCAATTTCAAATCGGACTTGCACTGTTCGGGTTTATATTTTTAGGCGGAATTGCTTCGTTGCTAAGTCCAAAATTCGAGAAAAAAATTGGCACTGCAAACGTGTTTTATTTCTCGATGATAACAACTTTTCCATTAATGATGTTATTTATGTTTACTTATAAAACATTACCAATTCTATCATTTATAATTTTTGCTATTATGGGTTTTGTCACTATGTTTGCAACTCCGATAACTATGAGTCTGGCACAAAGTGTTTTACCACAGTATAAAAGTATAATAGGTGGATTTATAAACGGATTTTCATGGGGAATAGTTGCAGTGGCAATGTCTATGATCGGATTCATAGCACAGGCAACTAGTATTGTACCGGTGTTAGTCGTAATTTCTTTTATCCCTGCTTTATGCTCTGTTTTGGTTAAACAATTGTTCAAAAAGGTTTCTTAACCGTAACATCAAATCAGGTTTTGTATTTGTTCCTGTACTAAAAAAAACATCAGCTACAACACTGTCAATACGGTTAAATTTAAAATTATCGTAAGACGTATTTTTTGTGTTGTCGTATTCTCTTCTTAATTCCTTAGTGTTCTCGCTAAAATGCCCAATGGCTGAAACCAGCATTCAATTAACCCCAACTATTACCTTTAGCAGATTGATTTTAAAACAAATATTTTTAAAAATCAAGATATAAATTTTTTTCTATCAAAGAGTTTGTCAAAATCGAGATCTAATGCATTCATTATTGATACAATAACGGATAGTGATGTATTTGTTTCACCCCTTTCGATTGTTCCAATAACCTGTCCATAGGATAAGCCAATTTTTTCGGCAAGCTGTTCTTGAGAAAGTCCTACCCTGTTACGTTCAGCCCGCAAGTTTTTCCCAAAGACTTTTAAAATATCCCCTTTTTCCATATGAGAATCTTAAACACTTGACAATCTTATTACTACAATATAATATTTGCATTATACAATATATACATTGTATTAAGTAATGAATAAATTGTTATTGGAGGTAAAAATGAGAAATTTTAAACAAGGTTTTACCCAACCGAGCAGAGTTGCTACGGGGGTAAACGGAACAATCAAGGGGTTATTTCCCTCCCTAGCTGGCAAATGTAGGTTGGGGTTACTACCCCAACACATTAAATTCCCCTCGCCAATTGCGGGAGAGGGAAGAATTTCAATGCGAAAACTGAGCATTAGAAATTCGGGTGAGGGTGCTACGCACACAAACACGCCACCACAGAAAGGACTTCCCTCCCTAGCTAGGGAGGGACTGAGGGTGGGTCTGTTCCCCGTAAGGGGCAAGGCAGCTTTTACACTAGCCGAAGTCCTGATCACCCTTGCAATTATCGGAGTAGTCGCAGCAATGACCCTGCCAACACTCATTGCAAAGATCAACGAAAAAGCTGACTCAAACCAAAAAGCTGTAATCGAAGCTAAACTTATCCAGGGACTAAACATGTGAGATCTTCACGGAGG
>JAFUUC010000057.1 GCA_017471365.1 bacterium | reverse complement strand
TGTGGGCGAGGGGAATTAACTTTTCTCCCTCCATGGTTAGGGAGGGTTGGGGTGGGTTGTTTAATGTGGCATATCGAACCACCCATCCCTACCTTACCTCTCGCAAACAATTCACCGGATTGTTTGCTCGGCAGAGTCTCATAAGGGAGGGAAATTGTCTCTGTGGTGGTGCGGTTGTCCCTTGCGGGAACACCCCTCACCCCTGCCCCAGCTACTCGCTCCGCTCCTTCGCATACAGACTCACACGTCCTCGCTCCGCTGCGGCGATTCGCTTTGTATCTCCCGTCGAGAGAGAGAAATTTTACGTGTTGGGGTAGTAACCCCAACCTACATTCTTTATTTACCCCCGTAGCACCTTCTGCCTGAGTAAATATGTTGTTCTGTTTTATCATTGTTATCCTCCTTTATTTTTTATTATACACGCTAAACGAGTAAAAGTCAAGTATCAGACAATTAAACGTTATGTTAATAAAGATATTAAATTTTTAGAATTGTTTAGGAGATGGGGATGGATTTAAAGAAGGTTTTGGGCAATAATATTAAGCATTACAGACAATTAAGAGGGTTATCTCAAGAGGAATTTTCAGAGTTGCTTGACATATCGCAGCAAACCCTGAGTAGGATTGAACGTGGGGTGAATTTTCTTACTTCTGAGACTTTGGAAAAAATTCCACACATTTTAGGTGTAAATGTTTATGAATTATTCAAAATTGATAGTGGGTATGTTTCAAATGATGTAATGGATGATATAGAGCGTCATTTGAATGTACTGAAGGCTCATCCTCAAAAGCTTGAATTTGTTCGCAAAATTATCCGGGATATAACTTTTTTATAAACTTGGGGTTGCGTGATTTTTTTTTTGTGTTAATATAATTAGGCGGAGTAGAAGGATGTGCGTCTGTAGCTCAGCTGGATAGAGCATCTGCCTTCTAAGCAGAGGGTCCCGCGTTCGAATCGCGGCAGGCGTAAATAAGACAGAATGACTTATGTTATTCTGTCTTATTTGTTTGCCGGCAAGGAGAACACTGTTTTGTGTTCGAGCGGGAGCGAGCCGAAGTGCTAATTTTGATTTTTCTCATTATGAAATTTAAGCCACAGCTTAAAAGTGATGTTTTAATTAATTTTAATTACAAAGCACGAATTTTAATAAGTTTATTGTCGGGTACTATAGTATTTATAATATTTAATTTTTTTGCGGAAGCAAATGTCATAGTTTCGATAAGTTTAAGCATATTATTTGTAATTTTTGTATATTTTTTATGTTCAAAATGCAACTCAACTTATACAAATAATTAATCTCTTAAGAAAACTTGGTGCTAATGTCAAAAATTCAATAACAGAAGAAGAATATAAAGGTGTTGATGTTGCAGAATGGTTTTTCGGGGTCTGTATAATAATTCTCGGAATTATTTTATATATAAGTAGTAACTAACAATCTACCAAATTGCTAAAATCTTTATTAGCATATTCAAACTATATGTAATTTGCACTTTTGCTATTTGTCTTATTTCGTTTAAATGGTTATTTGTGGTAGCATCAGGTTGTAATAGATAAAAACTTATATGAATGATATTAGAAAAAGAATCACTTTTATTGATATTTTTAAGGGAATTGGTATTATCTTAATGATAATGGGGCATGTTGGTTTTGGCAAATCGTTCGATATTTATATTCATGCATTTCATATGCCAATGTTTTTCTTCATAAGTGGATTTTTGTATAAATATATTGATTTTACAAAACTTGTTAAAAATAAAACTAAATCCTTATTAATACCATATATTGAATTTGGTTTATTTAATTTGCTAATGTGTTTGTTGTTGTTACCAAAGTTTAACATTGCACAATATTTTAAAATGATGTTTTTGTTCAACAATGATGGCTTGAAAATATGTGGGGCTCTTTGGTTTTTAACTTGTTTATTTTTTGTGAATTTATTATTCTTCTTAATTGTTAAAGCAGCAGGAAAATTTAAACAAATTGGAATTACTTTATTAATCACGATTTTAGTCGTAATTTTGTATTTTTTCAAAGTAAAATTGCTGCTTTCTATTGATTCTGCAATATATATGTTACCGGTTTTTTATGCAGGATATTTGTTCAAAGATTTTATACAAAGATTCCAAAATTTAAATAAGAGCTTGCAAACCGTTATCGGACTAGCATTATTATTTGCATTTTCATTCATATTGTTTAAAAACGGGTATGTTAATGTTAGAACTAATAATTATGGAAATATTATTTTCTTTTATATTAATGCAATATTCCTAAGCATTGGATTGTTCTATGGTGCAAAACTTTTGGAATGTCTCAAATTTTCTAAAATAATAGAATATATTGGCAAAAATTCATTGAATTTTATGTGTTTAAATCAAGTAGTAATAATAGTTTTACAAAAATTTCATTTAAGTAGTATAGTTATATTTTTGCTAACAATGGTAATCCTTGTTTTGGCAAATGAGCTTATGCATTACTGTGAAAAATGTTTTATGACACTAAAGTCTTAGGCTTTACTTTTTTTCAGTAAAACTATGACTTTCTTCTACAAGTTCCATAATTTTTGAATCTGAAACCGTGTCATCAAGAATAATACTTATCCAATATTTTTTATTCATATGATAACCTGAGTAAAAATGTTTTTGTTGTAATTGTTTTTTGACATTTTCTGAACTCAATTTTATATCTATAACTTCAACAAGCCCTTTTTGCTCAGGTTGAATTTTACCTCTGTCGACATCTAAAATTGCAGCGTACCATTTTTTTGTTTGAGGATTTCTAAAGACACCGCAGTCATCAAATTTTTCCCATAAAAATTCCGGCTCATCTCCATATTTTTTTATGATCAAATTTGTTATTCTATTGGATTGTGAATATATAAAGTATTGTTTTGAAAAACATTTATTTCTGATATCTTTCAACAAATCTTCATAAGCATTTTTAACTTCTGCAACAAATGCCCCATTGTAACCTTCTATTCTAAGTGGTAAAAATTCATCATTATTTTCCAAATCATATACAATTCCGGAAATTGTGCCGTCTAGGGTTACAGAAATAAAAGCTTTAAAAGAATTATCTAAAAATAATTTTTCTATTGCATAAAAGTCTTTTTTCTTTTCAAAACCATATTTTTCTAATTTATTAAAATTTGGTAAATATTTCCCGAAAATACTTTCTTCTATACTCATATTGTTATTATACTATAGTTTTGAACTTTTTATTAAATCTTCGATTATTAAATCAATTCGAGGTTTTTCTCTCGGGAAAAAATCTCTTATATTAGCCAAAAACTTGTTTAAGAAAATCCTTTCATTTAATCCTTCTTTTTTCATTGCAGTGCTTATTTTTTGAGAAATTATATTTATGTGTTTACCAATTTTTGATTTTTGTTCAGGTTTTAAGTATGGAAGCATCTGTCTTAAAGGGGATTCGTCAATGAAAAGTCGCAAGATTGCCATTTTAGACATTCTTGCATAAAACTTTTGTCTTAAACTAGATAATTTTAAAATGTCAACTATGTTGATATTGTTCCCATCAATTAAGACATTATTAGAATTCCATATGTCTATATTAAAACCTCGTTGTTGAAGTTCTTTAATTTCGCGGACAAAATTGTCATATCCGCTTTGATCAATTTCTGCAATTTTAATAAGATTTTTTATATATCGATGAATATTGTTTTGAATGTCTCTTTTCGACAATACATGTTTTCTGACAAACGGCAAACCAAATTCTTTGCCTTTTTGTCTTATGAGAACAAGAATTTCTTCTCCGTATTTTGCTATCGGTTGTCCTACATTTAAATCTCCAAATGGTTCGTTTATTTCTTCAATATTATAAACGAATGAATCTAAATTCGCAGGATTAAACTTTTTATCGACTTTTAATACAAAATTCGGATTATCCGGAATTGAAAATACTTTTCCGTTTGCACCTTCAGATATATAATTACTGTCATCAGATATTATATGCTGTATTTTTCGAGGGAAATTTGTTTCTTGAGCATATCTTGAAAAATGTTCATAGTCTTGTCCCGGTTCTTTTCTGCTTGTAAATATAATTGTTGAATATTTATTTGAAATTCCGGTTAGCATTATGTTGTTTTTAAAACAATACAAAATATTTTTTGCTACGATATAAATTTATCCATCGAAATTGTTTTTTGAAGGGAAAGGTTTGATTTCTGTTGATTAAAATTTTCTTTACTTATGTTGTAACGTAAAAATTTGTTTAATACTTTTGGCAGTGCAAATCCAATCAAAGCTGTATTTGTAAGTAGTGAAAACCAGTAAAGTCCGGCTCCAATATTTTTTGTTCTTTTCATAACTTCCGGAGTCATACCTTCAATATTCGGGATATCTTTAAAATTTTTCAAGCTAAGTTTGAATTTTTCAAAAAAGTTTAAATTTTGTCCTTTATATTTCTCGGTATCCATAATTCTGGTGCCAAAAATCCTATCAGCAAAACGACCGGCAATATTATTGATTAAAAAATCACCACCAAAAAACATTGTAAATAAACCTACGTCACGCAAAGTTCTGTCTCTACGTTCATTAGAATCACGCGATGATATTATCTTTGCAGGGAAGCTGGATAAAACCCATATTGCTGCATAAATGGTTTTTGACATATTTGTTCCGGATGTGTAATCAAAATTATGCGGGTTATCAGAGATATGTTTTAACAATTTGCCGTAAATATTATTGGAAAAATTTTTACTCGAAAGTCCTTTAGTTACTGCTTTTGCAAATAAAATTCCCGGCACGACAGAAAAAAGAATGTTCCCAATAATCTTTTTATTCTTTGATTTTTTATGTTCTTTTGTTGTTTTGCTATTATCATCTTTTAAATAAAATCCGCCGGAAAAATCTGTTCTTTTTGTTCTATGTTCGGTAAATTCCGTCGCAACCCAAGGTATTGCAGACCACATTGCGGCTGTTGTAATGAAATCTGTTGTTAGAATTTTTTCATGTACAGAAAGTAAATCTGATTTTAGTTTTGCCGGGTCATTATATCTTGAATAAATTTCTTCAAAAGCTTCTTTTGTCTTAGTGTTATGAGCTTTTTCATCAAATATTTTGGCGGTTTCTTCAAGTCCTTTTTTTAAATCGGCATCAGGTTTGAGATATTTTTTAGGAACTTGAATTATTCGCTTTCCTATGCTTTCAAGTTCTTTGATGATCCCCTTATTTTTTAAGAAATGCTTGTTGTATAAAGGGATTAGCATAATCGGTGTCAAATATGAAGCAACAAAATAAATCCCACCCATTAATGCTCTTTCCTGAGCTTCATATTTGTTATTTGACATAATGCACTGCGGTACAGTACTTCCGCCTATTGTTGTAATGCCCCGGTTTATGAGAGTATGATTTTGAACATAAGCCGTTGCATCGTATAATCCTTTAAACGAGGGTAAAGATACTGAATCCATAATCAAGTTTATGGTATTACTTAATAAGTTAGAGTCAACAAATTTTATAGTATTATTAATTTATGGAAATATTTTATATAAATATTAAAGAATTTATAAATAAATATGGAACAGGTTTATTTGCTCATAAAGCAGGATGCGACAAATATAAAATTGAACACTCTATAGGAAGATTTCTTGTAAAATCAACAGCTGAAAAAATCTATGGTATTAACGATACAGAAATTGTATTAAATAATAAAAAACCGGAATTTAAAGATAAAAAGATTGAATTTAGTATTACACATTCAAAAGATTATGTTATGGCGGCTTTTGACCAAAATCCTTGCGGCTTGGATCTTGAGTTTATGGCGGATAAAGACCTAAATAAATTTGCCGCCAGATATGGTAAAAAATTTGATACAAAAGAGGATTTTTATAAATTTTGGACACAAAAAGAAGCGGTAATTAAGCTTCAATCAACACCTAAATATATATTTACTCAAGTTTTTAAAGATTGTTATACGCTTTCAGCCGCTTCAAGTTGTGAATTTTTAAAACCGGTTTGCCGCGATTTTCTTGAAATTATTTAATTCCAAAAGTGACGTTCGCAACAGATGTAACTTTTTTTTCTATAGAGGAAACATCATTTATTCCATAGTCGGAAACTTCGTTTGAATCAACCGGAGTAACTTGGAAAATTCCCATTTTTACAGATTTAATTTTGCCGACTTTATTATGCGTTGGTCTTAGCATTGCAGAAGCCCTTTGCTTAGCATCTGTAGCTGCTTCTTCAAGCATTTTAACCTTAAGATCCGACAATTTTGAATAAAAATATGATGGTTCATAAATATTCAAATCAACAACAGCAGAATTAAGATCACTGATTTCAGTTGCTATTTTTTTAATTTTTTGAACATCATTCGATTTAACAGAAATCCTTTGCGATGCATCATATGCCTCGACTTTATTTGTGGACATACCATTTGGAGTTACTACATAAACGTTGTAACCGTTCGGAGATTTTAACTCTATTTCAGATTCTTTAAATCCTTGTTTTTTTAAATAATTGATTATAATCGGTTGTTGTTCGTTTAAAGCATTAAAAGCCGCTGATTTTGTTGCTTTTCTGGCATGAATATCCATTTCTAAAAGCCCACTGTCAGAAGTAACATTCTGTGAATACGATCCCGTAACCGATATTGAGTTGTTTGACATAGATTTTGTAACCATACTTGCTGCAATAAGTCCTGCCGTAGCAAAAATTACAGCCAAAATAAGAATTTGGAATTTTTCAATTTTCTCTATCATAAATTCTCCTTTTACTACCCGTTTACAAAGCCAATATAAATATTAAAATTAAAAAATCAAGTAATATATAAAAAAAACCACTCACAAGTGAGTGGGTCGTTTTCTGCATCCTAATGGTCTCTTTTTAGTGTTTATTATTTAGGAGTTTATATGTTTTTGGGGTTAATGAACTATTTATATTTAGTGTTTCGACTACACTTAAATCTTATGTAATTATTGTTGCATAAGAAAAAAAATAAGTCAACCGGGTAATTTTATATTTTTATTTATTCCGTTAAACCCCAGTTATAGTGTACTTTTTACACTTTACAAAACTTAACAATGCGAATTTTCCTTTAATTCTCTTTGCCATCTTGATAAAAAATACAAACCAAGAACAAAATATGTTGACCACATTAATATTGTGGCAAAACAATTTGATCCTTTTAAATAAGCATCTATCCAAATAGCAATGCAAAGACCGTTTACAATTGTCCAGACATACCACTGTTCAATACTGCGTTTAATGGTCAAAATGAATGCAATGATAGATAAAACGGTTGTAGCAGAGTCAAACAAAGGATTTAAATCATTAAACTTTTGCAATAATAAATATCCCACTATAGTTGCGGTCAATGCAATTATCGAATATACAATTCTTTCTTTTGGATTTAAACGAGTTTTATAAATTTCTTGAGTTTCTTTTTTAAGGTGATTTTTCCATTTGTAAATTCCTACAAATTGCATTGGGAAATAGTAGAGCATATTTAACCCCAAATTTCCCCACAGGGCATTTTTAAAAGATATATAAGAATAGCAAATGTTTGCTATCATTCCAAAAAAATAGCACGATATTTTCCCTTTTCCGGCAAGTATTGTCGCACAAATCCCGCAGATTGCGGAAATTAGAGCAAAAGTATTGTCTTTCATATAAATCGAAATAGCCGCAATAAAAATAATTTCAGTTGGGAAAATTATACTTTCAAACTTTCCCCAGCCTTGGAGTTCTTTCTTAATAAATTCAAAAACGTTCATGGTAATATTATAGTGAAAAGGCAAAAAATTATAAATGCAAGTTCAAAGGATTCTTTCAAACAAGGCACTGTTAAAGGGATTAGAAAAAATTTCCGAACACGGAACATCGTTTCAGGCTGTAACATCGCTTTTGATGTCGCTGTCAGTACGTCCTTTTGCAATATATTCTACTCCTGACACTGAAAAAGAAAATCGTCAGTATGCTGTATCAAACTCTATATGTTCGGGTTTAATGAAATTTGCCATGGTTGAAGCGGTTGCTTTGCCGGTAGAAAATGCTATAAAAGCTATTGATAAAAATCCTCAAAAGTATATTAATTCAGAAACTTTGAAGAATCTTTCACCTCGAGCATACAAATTGTTAACTCAAACAATGAAGCTGGGTGTTGGGTTTTTGACAGCTGTGCCTAAATCAATGCTTACGATTGCACTTATTCCGGTTGTAATGGACCAATTATTCAGTCCTAAAAAAACGGATAAAATAAATAAAGATAATTTTCAAAATAATAATAATTCTCAAAAACCGGCATTTACCGGAGGGCTTTCTAAAGGCATATCAAGAATAATTAATAACAATAAGATTCAAAACTGGGCAACAAAATTTGAGACAAAAGACAAAGATATTCCAAAGCACATTACTGCGGCAACGGATGTTTTGTTGACTTCGACATCAGTTATTCAGACGAAACGTAGCAGAGGTATTGAAGAAGATAGAAAACTTGCATTGATTTATAATAATATAATTTCTACCGGAATTACAATTGCAGGCGGTTACGGGGTTGACAGTCTTATAAAAAGTAAAACCGGGAAATTTATCGATCAATTTAAACGAATTAACGCTGGAGATCCTAAACTTTCAAAATATGTTGAGGGCATAAATATTTTGCGTCCTGCAATAATTTTTGCAGCTATTTATTATGGACTATTGCCTATGCTTTCCACTTATATGGGTGAAAAAATTGATAAATATTTGAACAAATAGTTACCTGTTTTTTCTAACCTCTTTTTCATCACAATCAAGAACTTTATTCAAATGTTCCAATATTTCTTCAAAGTGGTAGTGTACGGCGTGTTCTGATTTGTGGTGAATATCTATGAGATGATAATGCATAGCCATTTCGACTTGAATTAGTGCGATATTGTAATTATAAACACTTTTTACGTAGTTTTCCAAGGCTCTTATGTATTCATCTTTTGCTTCTTGAAGTGCTACATAATTTAATTTTGAATTATTGTATCCTTTTTCAACAATTTTTAAATTATCAAGTGCTTGTTCCACTTCTTTTTTTGAAGCCGGAACCTGTTTTTGGGCTCTATCAACATTGTTAAATGCTCTTTGAAGTTCAAAATATAAATCTTTTTTGAATAATAAAACTTCGTTATCGGCGAGATTTACTTGGGCATCAGCACCTTTTATGCTATGTTTTAATTCCATTAGATTAACGTTGCTTGAAAGATTTACACCGACTTGTAGACTGTTGTTGTGTGCGAAATTGGTATTGTTATATCCGTAGCCTGCACTGGCATTCAAATCAGGAAGGTATGTCCTTTTCACATATTTTAACGATTGAATCATAGCATTTTTTGTTGCAATTAAAACTTGCAAATCAGGACTGTTTTCATATGCGATATCGATTGCTTTTGCCCTTTCAAATGGGAATATATATGGTTCAAATGGTTTTGTTTCGACGCGTTTTGAATCATATGCATAGTCATCATTGTATGTGAAAGTTTGCGTATTTTCGATATCATAGTTAGGTTGGTTATCAAGATACATAGAATTGCTCAAATCTACTCTCGCGTTATTGAAAGTATTTTCAGCTTCAATATATTTTATTTTAGCCTCGCTCAAATTAACTTGAGCAGTTGTAGAATCGGCTTCCCCTTTATTTTGTGCCAATTTGACAAATTTTTCATTTAGTTTTTCGTTATTTTTTGCAACATTTAAAAGTGCTTTGGCTTTCAAAAGAGCATAGTACTTTGCTTTTATATCAAAAAGCGTCATACAAAGGCTGTCCATAAATTCATATTCAGCACCAATTTTGTAAAATTCTTCCATTTTTATGTAAGCTGTAGTTTTACCAAAGTTCCATACAAGCTTGTTAACTGAGACTCCGACTGAAGGAAGGTCTCTGTAATGTGAATCGTAATAAATATTGTTTGAATTGTTTTCGTTGTAAAACCCTACACCGGCACTAATTACCGGGAAATATTGCGATTTAGCAATTCCGACATTACTTTTTGCAATATCAAGATTGTATTTTTGGCGTCTGATTTTTGGACTGTTTCTAAAAGCTAGAGAAACGCAATCAATTATATTCAAAACGCTTCCATTGTGAATTTCGACATTTTTATCAAATAGTTCGGCTTCATCTTCTATTGCTAGTGTAAGAGTGTTTGCACTAAAAAATAGTAGAATTATTCCGGCAGTGCATAATAAATTTTTCATGTTCATATGTTTATTATAGCATGCTCGTCAAGAGCTTAAGAAAAAAAATCACATCGCACTCATGTTGGAGATTGTCCGCAAACTTTTATAAAAATTCCAGTATCAAATTTTATTTTTACTGGAATTATAATTTATATGTACGACATAAGTTCGTTTAAAAAGTCTGATAATCGATTTTGGTTTATAACACCCAAAAAACCGAAACAATTTGAACAATCTGATCATAATAGTGTAAAAAAAATTGCTGATATAACTGCTACATCATTGTGGTTAACAGCAGTTGGATTTGCGGCATACAAAACTGGAATATTAAGAAAGCATAGCCCTGAATATATTTATAATCAGGCTAAACGTATTGAAAAACAATATTCAAAATTAGAGAATATTCAAAAAATTAAAGATGAAACTAATATAGATAAACTTCTTGAAAACCAAGGGATAATTCGGCGATTTTTTACAAAAATATTATATAATCTCGGACAGAATTTTCAAAATTCAAAAGCAAAAATGGGGGATGAACTCTATAATAACCTTATTAATTCTGTAGGGAAACTTTTTATTATGCCTCTTGTAATTTTGACAAGTATTATAGGTAAAAATGAGTCTTCTAAAGAAGAAAAATTCTCGGTTATAATTAGAGAACCGCTGTCTGTGCTTGCAACATTTACACTCCAAGGAGCATTTGACAAACTTTTTAATGTATACATGCCAAAGATTCTTTCAAATAATATATTTGAAACGAAAGAAATAAGGGATCAGGTTAAAAAACACGGAAGAATCTTGGTGGATCAATTTGAGAATATTAAATATAACCCTCAAGAAGCAAAACGCTTATTTTTAGAATTAACAAATATTTCTCAAGAAAAAGGTGGGTTAAAAGGTATATTATCCGAACGTGATGCACATAAATTAATAACTATTGATGCTTTTGAACCGGAAACTTATGAAAGTTATATAAGAAATTTCGAGAAGCAGATAGAGCAAGGTATTATAGAATCAAAAGATGTTGAATATGTTAGAAATAAGTTTAAGATTATAGCAGATTCAATAGGAAACTACGAACTTGCCAAAATAAAACCTAAAATAGCAATGAACATAATTACCGTAGTTATTCTTAGCAGAATATTTTTGAATGTAATTCATGGTAAGGCGGTAAAATTATTAAACTTGAATGAAAATAAGGAGGTTAATAATGAGTAAAATACCTCCAATACCCCCGATTAATTCGTATGAATCTTTAAAAAGAGTTAATAAAATGATAAATCATTTGGGGAAAAATTCTTCCACAGAAGATTACAAACAAATAAAAGAATTAGCGGCACAAACTTGTGAACTTGCTCAAAGAGAACTTGATGAAAAACTTTTAACAAACAAATTTTACAGACAAATAGATGAATTTTTGACAAAGACTTTTGAAAAATTTGCAAAACTGTTTAATAAAGAAGGTGGGCATAAAACAAATGATTTTGGGAAAACAATAATTAATGCTGTACTTATCGGTAATATACTTAAAGATTTAATGACCGGGATTATAAGTACATCTCAATCTTTCACAAATCCTGATTATTCGAGAGAGAAACGATTATTTATGGGTTCGTATGATGTTATGGCATGTTTAACAACAGTAGTTTTATCTTTTATATTTGGTCCAATGTCTGTCAACAAAATTACAAGTGGGTATAAAAGAATATTAAAACCTCTTGAGAAAACTCTCCGTTATAACATGGTTATTAATGGTCTTAGTGCATTTACAGCAATAGTTTTACAATCTATTATCGCGAAGCGAGTAATAGCACCGGCATTATCAACTCCACTAGCGGCAAAAATGAAGAAGAAATTAGAGAAACAGACATAAACTAAACACTTAGACAGAAAATGATTGTACTGTTTTTGATACAAAAAATTTGGGCCCGGAGGGATTCGAACCCACGACCAAAGGATTATGAGTCCTCTGCGCTACCGCTGCGCCACAGGCCCGTGACGACTTTCCTGATATTTATAACACCAACATATAAAAAAATCAAGTCGTTAAATTCCTAATTATTTTTTAACAAAAATATAAAGTGGCATCTGTAAATCAGGTGCCACTTTTAAATCTCGAATTTTAAAGTTTAAAAATATGCTTTTGTACCTTTTCCGCCCGGGTTCCAGTAATCGTTACCCTGGCTTCTTTGTTTTGTTCTTATGTTAATTAATTTTGTCCTCTTTTGAGGAATTGGTTCTCCTTTTGCTGCTGCATTTTGTGGAACCATGTTACCATCTAAGTTTTGTGCATTTGGAATGTATTCTGCTTCATAAACCACATTATTTTCTGTTACCGTCACATTTGGTGCATCTTCTTGAACTGTATACGCTCCAGGTGTTGATGAAGGTGATGTTGACAATACAGTATTAAGCGGTTGTAAAACTAATGGTTCTGCTGCACTTGCCGGCAAAGCAATTAACATAATTGCTAATAATAAAGATTTTTTCATCTTATTGCTCCTATTTATATTCTGTTTCATACTCATATTATACCTATATCTCGTATAAAAATCAAACAAAAAAATTTTTGTTATACTATTATAAAAACAAAGTGAGGGAAAAAATTGCGTCAGAGATTGCCGGAATATTTAAAAAGACCCATAATTGATACCGAAAAGACCAGAAAAGTCCGAAAAATCCTCAAAGTTAATATGCTCAACACCGTTTGCGAAAATGCTCGTTGTCCAAATAAAAATGAGTGTTATACTCGTCAAACTGCAACATTTCTTATTATGGGAAATTCTTGTACCAGAAACTGTCGGTATTGCAATATCTCTTGTTTTCGCCCTGAACCGGTAAATCCGCAAGAACCTTTAAATGTCGCAAAAGCAGTAAAAGATCTTGGACTAAAGTATGCCGTTTTAACTTCTGTTACGCGTGATGACCTTCCCGATGGCGGTGCAGAACATTTTGCTCAGTGTATAAATGAAATTCGCAATCTTTGTCCTGATACAAAAATAGAAATTTTGACTCCGGATTTTAAAGGTGATGAAAATGCCCTTAACACTATTATTCAAGCCGGACCGGATGTTTTTAATCATAATATCGAAACAGTGCGTTATGTTTTTAAAACAGCCAGACCGCAGGGAAGTTATGACGTTTCTTTAAAAGTCCTCAGATATGTTAAACAAAATAGTAATATAAAAACAAAATCAGGGCTTATGATTGGTCTTGGTGAAAATTTTGAGCAAATAGAAGAAACTTTGACAGATTTATATAATGCAGGATGCGATATTTTAACAGTTGGTCAGTATATTCAGCCTTCAAAGGAGCATTTGCCTGTTGCTAAATATTATTCCTTGGAAGAATATGAAGATTTAAAAAAACTTGCAGCATCTGTAGGAATTAAGCATTACCAAATAGGTCCGCTTGTCAGAAGTTCCTACAATGCAGCAAGTCTGTCGTAGCAATTAAAAAAGAAAGATGAATTTATTTTAATTTGCCTATAATGTCTTGAGTTATATCTTCACCACCTGTAATTACCATTCCTGTAGGTAAAACGAGGTTATAGTTTGTTTTTTTTGCTTCACCAGAGATAAGATTTCTGATTTTTGTTGTGACTTGAACAAGTTTTTTGTTGTAGTCTTCATCGATAGAATTTTTCTTTTCTTCAATTTGTTTGCGGTAGTTTTCTTCAAGTTGCATCGCTTTATTTCGATCCGGTTCATTGAGAATTTCATTTTGTGCTTTGGAAATAAGAGTGTTTAATTCGTTCATTTGTTTATCTTGAGAAACCTTTAATGCTTGAATTTCATTGGATTTATCCATTACAGCTTGGATGTCTACTACGGCAACTTTGTATTTTGGGAAAGACACAGCCATATTGTTCATGCTATACCCTGTAAAAAATGTTAAAACACAAGCGATTACAAACCAAATGTTATTTTTCATAATTATTCTCCCCTAATCTTTCTGAACATGAAAAATCCTAAAATGATCTGTAAAAATTTTAAATTACCCGACAAGGGAAACTCTCAAACTCTGTTAGGCGGTATATACTGAACAGGGGATAAAGGTGAACATTACGCAAAAATGCTTTTTAAAGACTCCATTTGAGCTTGCTCTTGTTCTTCTTTTTTGGATTTATTTAACAATTCACCGTGGTAAAAAGGGTTTGAACCTTCTTTATCTTTTGCGGTTGCTTCAGAGATAATTTTTATAAAGTGATTTGTAGGTTGAACTTCGGAAGCTTTTTGAGCTTCAGTTACAATGGTATTCACTGCCGGCATGTATTTACCGTCAATTCTATTATTAATTGCAGCTTGAGAATTTAAAAATTGTATCGATTTTAGGGTTTGTTCATTAAATTGATATTGTAGGGTATTATTTGCCGCAATTTGTCTTTGGGTATTTGTGTCGATTTTAGCGTTGTAAAGATCAATACCTAATTCTGCCGGTTTTGCCGGAGCGTTTATCTGCTGAGTGGTAGAAAGGGATGGGTTGAATTGTGTACTTTTTTGAGCCGCACGATTCAAAATTTCAGAAGAAACTTCTTTTAATACCGAAGTATCAATTCCTTGCTTGTATAATGAGGTATAGTTCACATTAAGACTCATTTGTTTATCCCTTTATTTCCTTGTATAATTCTAGTCGGAATTTTTCGGGAAAACTTTAAGGATTTAAGATTATTATTAAGAAATGTTTACAATCTCGCAAATATTACTCTGTCTATATTTGAGAGATCTTTGATAACCTGAATTTTAGAATAACCATTGTTTTTTAACATTTGTCCAACTTCTTTACTTTGTCCCAAACCGAGTTCAAACAAAATATAACCGCCTTTATTGAGGTGTTGAACACTTTCTGTAATTATTTTTTCGTAAAATTCAAGACCTTTTTCATCTTTTGTATAAAGTGCTATATCCGGTTCAAAAGAAACTTCTCTTTGAATTGTTTTTTTAAGTTGTGGCGGTATGTATGGAGGATTTGAAACGATAAGATCAAAATGTTCATCTTCTCTAATCATTGAAAAAATATCAGATTTTCTAAATAATGCACGATTAAACAGCCCCATTTTTTCCATATTTTTGAATGCAATTTGTATTGCATCAGTCGAAATATCTGAACCTATAACAGTTGCTTTTGTCAATTTTGCGATCATGCACGCTATACACCCGGAACCGGTACACATATCAAGAACTTGACTAAATCGATTAGTATTTATAATTTCAATAGCTTTGCGAACAAGAATTTCTGTTTCATCTCGCGGAATTAAAACATCAGGTGTTACGATAAATTTCTCGCCCATAAAATCTGCAAACCCCATTATGTATTGAATAGGCTTGTGGGTAGAAGCTCGCAAACGAACCTTTTCTTCTACAATTTTAAGCTTGTCGGAGTCTAATTTTTTCCCCATTAATATATCGGCAATGCCAAATCCTGCAAAATGTTCTATCAAAAGTTTTACTTCAATATTTGCTTCATTTGCTTCTATTCCGCTATCTGTGAGGATTTTTACGATATCAGGAATTGTTGTCATATGTATATATTAACACTAAAATTTCTAAATAATAAGACTTTTTATATACGAATTTATTGCACACAAACGTGCATTATCCATTTTTAAAAATGAAATATTTTTTTCTATTTCTTTGATGTAATCTTCACTAGTTTTTTCTTTATTAAAATTAAACAAATCTGATAATGAAATTTCTAATGCTTCTGAAATTCTTACAAGATTATCAGGTGAAGGGAAGTATTTTCCACGTTCAATTGCACTTATACTGTTAGTTTCAATGTTAATAAGTTCAGCAAGTTTTTCTTGAGTTATATTTCTGAATTTCCTATATACTTGTATATTTTTTCCTAAAAGTTTTTTTATATCCATGAAATATTCCCTATTTACATATTTTATAATTCGCTCTATTACTCCATAACAATGCATAGCATGTGATTTGATATTGAAATCAAATGTGATTCATGTATAATATAAATGTATTGCTTGTATAAAAGCTGCAAAATCACATTCATAACGTGGAGTATAAAATGGTAAGAAAAAGAGATTTGTTTAGAAAAATTTTTTCTGTTCAAAATGAATATTGTAATAATAAAATTTTCAAGGTCGTAAGGCTTTTGGGAATAAAAATGAAGTTTAATTATCGTTACAGAAATATGCTTGATCAAAGGTATTATGAACTTCAGGCGAAATATGATGATCTATTGAACAAGTATAATCGTGTTGTACCAATGTTGAAATGGTACAATTTGAAGCAAAAATCCATTAACAAAGAACAAATATCTTTTAAGCTGGAAAGATTTGATAGTTTGGGTGTAACAGATTGTAAGAGAAAACAAAGGATTATTGTCTCTTTAACTTCATACCCTGAGCGTATGTATGATATTCATTATTGCCTTTATTCTCTTTTGACTCAAGATTTTAAACCGGATGAAGTTGTACTTTGGCTTGCACCTGAGCAGTTTCCGAACGGAGAAGATGACATTCCGGAAAAAGTTCTTGATTTAAAGAAAAATGGTTTGACTATTAAGTGGCATTACAATTTAAAATCTTACACAAAATTAATACCTTCTTTGAAAGAATATCCGAATGATGTTATTGTAACAGCGGATGATGATATATATTATAACAGAGATTGGTTAGAAAAATTATACAATACTTATCTTTCAAGTGATAAAAAAACTGTTATAGCTCATAGATGTCATAGAGTTAATATTGTAGATGGGCAAATTCGTTCTTACAATGTTTGGAAAAGATGTTGTATATCAAAAAGTCCGTCTTTTTTAAATTTCTTAACCGGTGTTGGTGGTGTTTTATATCCTCCTAAATGTTTTTATAAAGATATTCTCAATGAAGATTTATTCAAATCTCTAACCGAATATGGTGATGATATTTGGTTTTGGGCTATGTGTATACTAAATAATACAAAAATTCGTACTGTCGCCGAACCCAATAGCCTTGTTTATCTCAATCCTGAAAGGGAAATATGTTTGTATGATGAAACAACACTATTCAGTTCAAATATCACAAATAATGATGCTCAAATAGAAAATGTTTTGAATTATTATCCGGAAATTAGAAGTAAACTTATTGAAAATAATGTAAAAGTTTCGATTATTATTCCGGTTTATAATGTAGAGAATGAATTGAAACAATGCCTTGATAGTGTTTGTAACCAAACTTTGAAAGATATTGAAATAATTTGTATAAATGATGGCTCAACAGACAGATCGCCAGAAATTCTTAACGAATATGCTCAAAGAGATTCCAGAATAAAAGTTATAAACAATTCTAACAGTGGAGCTGCTGTTTCAAGGAATATTGGTCTGTCCATTGCAAAAGGTGAATACATTGGTTTTGTTGATGGTGATGATTGGGTTGATGAAAACTACTATTCAAGCTTATATTATACAGCTTTTTATTCGGGTGCTGATGTAGCAAGATGTACTTATAAATATTGCTATCCGGATTGTGTTTATAACAGTGAATTAAACCATATTATTGAAAAACGTTCTGAACTAGGCGAAAATCTGCATGTAAATGAACATTCAGTTGTTATTTGGAATGCGATATATCGTTTGGATTTTTTAAAGGAAAATGGTATTTGTTATTTTAATCAAGATTTAAAAATGTGTCATGATATACCGTTCACTACAAGAGTAGATTTCCTTTCGGGAAAAACTGTTCCGGCGGTTGGAACAAATTATTATTATAGAAAGGGGCGTATAGGTCAATTGGTTACTCCTTCTATAGAGCGTTTAAAATATTCTGTGAAAGCAAATATGTACGTTATTGAATTTTTAAATTCGTTTGCGAATATTGAGAAAAATGATTATATTGTTGCTTATAAACGCGTTTTAAACAGATTCAAAGGTTTTTATAATGATTATAAAAGTCATGAAGATTTTAGTAGTGATGTCGAAAAAGAATTTATGAAAAAATACCAAGAAGTTTGTGACAAATGTAAATATCCTCAAGAATTGCAAATACCTGTACTATTGCAAGAAATTTGTGCTTGATGTTCTGTTATAATTTTGTCAATTTCATTGCGAGCTTCGAGTTTTGAGGCTAATTCTTTTTTTTCAAGTCCATATTTTTTACATAACCGTTCATAGTAATATAGCTGTTTTTTGGTCGGTTGTTCTTTAGACATTTTAATTTCTTGCAGAAATTCCCGTTTTTTCTTTTCAAAAGCTTTGTTAGCTTCTATTATAGGACGTTGTTTTTCGCGGTATTCATAATATTTTTTACATTCTTTTATATATTTCAAAGTGTCAGAGTGAAAATTTTCATCCTCAATGCAGCTTTGTAAAAACTCAAATCTGGAACAGTTTAATTCCAAGTAATATCTTTCATCATCTATAAATTTTTGGAAGATTTGATCAGTAGAAAGCTGCGGCGATTTTTTTACTAATGCACGCAAAAAATTACACACAGCAGATTTTTGATTTTTTGTAAAGCCGTTGTAAATTTCCTTTTTAATTTCGTACATACTTCCACAACCTTAAAAACATAACGAGATATAATTTTTCGACCGCACACGGCACTCATAATACCGTAAACTATTGGTCTATCGCTTTAACAAATCTCGGATCGAAAATTTACGGGTTTTGTTAGACGAGCTAAAGTCCAGTAACTTTCTTACGATAGGATTCGTCTGGAATGATGTTTGAACGGTCAATTCTTGTTCTCTTGACTCTCTTGATCCTTCGATCACTTTGAAATTTTGTTCAAACTTCTCATCCATTACGATTATTATACCTCGTTACACTATAATAAACAATTCCTGAGTACAAAAATTGCATGAATTTATATAAAGTTTATATATTGTTTACATATTGTTACAATTGGGGTTTAAAAAGAGCAGTTTAAAATATCGTTTATATTGACATTGAGGGCTTCTGCGATACTGTATAGAGTTTTAATTTTTACGTTATTTATTCCACGTTCTAATGTGCTAATAGAATTCATATTGAGATTGGCTCGAAAGGCAAGTTCTTCTTGTGAAATACCTTTTTTCATCCGAATGTATCTAACACTTTGACCGATTTTAAAAAGTAACTCGTCTTTCATTTTTTCATTTTAGAGGGTTGACTTTTTTCGATCCAACTATTAAAATATTAATAGTAATAGTAAACTAGTAAATTATGGAGTTAAATATGAAAAAACAAGCGTTTACATTAGCAGAAGTTTTAATTACCTTAGCAATCATCGGTGTAGTCGCAGCACTTACTTTGCCAACACTAATCGCAAAAGTGAACGAAAAAGTCGACGGCAACCAGAAAAAAGTCACCGAAGCTAAATTAATTCAAGGCTTGAATATGCTCGACTTGCATGGCGGGATCAATAATACTTATTCTTCAACCGCTGAATTTGTAGAAGAATTAAGTAAATACATGAAGATCACAAAAATATGTGACGGTACTAATTCAGCGTTCACAGAATGTATACCTTATAACGAAATAAAGTATACAGATAGTGATAATGAAGAACAAACAGTAGATGTTGTGAATTTAAATACAGCAGCATCACTAGGAAAAGGAGATACAGAATCAGGCGAAGAATTT
>JAFUUC010000056.1 GCA_017471365.1 bacterium | reverse complement strand
GGCTTTTGCCCTCGCAATGTGCATAAAAACTTCCGACCAAATGTCCTGTTAGAAGGTATCGCTCAAACTCGAAAATCGAGCTTCTCGTTCTATCTTCAGGCTAATAAAAAGAAGCCCTTTTCAGGACTTCTCTTTATTAGCGGGAGACGAGGCTCGAACTCGCGACATCCTCCTTGGCAAGGAGGCATTCTACCACTGAATTACCCCCGCTCACATCAGGTACTCACTTATCGTACATGCTAAAAAAAAAATTGCAATACTTTTTTACCATTTTTTATCCATTGATTTAATATTTACCGACAAACGCTCTCCAAATCCTTTGTTTATACTGTTTACCAAGTCGTTTGAGGAATTTACCCAAAAAATGGATGAAGTCAATATTTTTGCATCGCCAGTTAAGTCTGACATTTTCATCATAACCGGATCTGAACCTGAATATTTACACAGCATTTGCTTTAACATCATTAATTCTTCAAATTTGAAATCATCCTTTAGCTCAATAGTAAAAATGTTAGTATTATCAACAGGTTTTACTGTATCAATTAAAATTGTTGCGGGTTCATCATCGCTTCTACGGCTAACTTTGCCTGATATAATTACACGCTGTTCATTTTGAAGTAAATCTCCATACTCTGCTATTTTACTATTAAATGCAAGTGTGTCTATTTTACCCGTTAAGTCTTCTATCGTAACAAATCGAATAAATTTCGTCGGATCATTTTTCGTTGGAATTTGTTTTGTAGATGTAACTAGACCACAAATAGTTACAATTTTATCGTTCGCAAGATTATTTACTTGAGATATTTTGTGTGTCATTAAAAATGGCAGTTTATCTCTTATAGTCGATAGGGGATGACTGGTTACGTAAAATCCTAAAAATTCTTTCTCAAAAATCTGAATTTGGCGTACATCATATTCTTCATCTGGACCTGAAAGTTGGAATTTCGCATTGTCAACTGAAACTGAATCCCCTAGCATATCAAACAAACTTGCTTGTCCTGATTCCCTCTCTTTAGCTTCTTTCGATGCTGTTGATGTTATATATTCAATGTTTTCCCATAATTGTCTGCGACTTTTTTCTATTGAAGAAAATGCCCCTGATTTAATTAAGCCTTCCAGTGTTTTTTTATTTGAACATTTTACATCAAGTCGTTTAATAAAATCATAAATCGACTTATATTCTCCGTTTTCATCTCTTTCTTTAATAATTTCTTCAACAACACCTTCTCCAACTTGTTTAATTGAAGCAAGACCGAAACGGATATTATGTCCATCCGGAGTATATTCCAGATATGATTTATTAATATCTGGAGGCAAAACTTTTATGCCATATTTTAAAGCTTCTTCAATATATGCTTGAGTTTTTTCCTGATCATTTGGAACACTTGAAAGTAAAGCTGAAAGATATTCAACCGGGTAATGACATTTTAAATACGCTGTTTGGTAAGCCACAAAAGCGTAAGCGGATGAATGAGCACGATTAAAACAGTATGCCGCGAAATTCTGAATTTGTTCAAAAAGTTTTTTTGCATCTTCTGCTTTCATCCCGTATTTTGCAGCACCTTGGACCAATTTCCCTTCTTGTGCTGCCATTGCCGCCGGATCTTTATGACCCATCATACGACGAACTTTGTCAGCTTCACCGAGAGAATAATCCGCCATAATCTGGAAAATTTGCATAATTTGTTCCTGATAAACCATTGTACCATAAGTGTCTTTTAGTACAGGTTCAAGTCTAGGGTGTGGATAGGTAATTTTTTGTCTTCCGTGTTTACGTTCAACAAAATCATCCACCATACCTGAACCTAAAGGTCCCGGACGGAACAACGCAACCAAAGCTCCCAAATCTTCAAACACATCAGGTTGAAGCTTTTTGACTAAGTTTGTCATCCCCTGAGATTCAAGCTGGAAGACTCCTACCGTTTCACCTCGTATAAGCATATCAAAAGTAGGCTTGTCGTCTATTGGAATGTGATTTATGTCTATATCTATATCTTGACACTTTTTTACAAGTTTGACTGTCTTGGAAATCATTGTAAGGTTGCGTAACCCCAGAAAATCCATTTTCAGTAACTTCATTTTTTCAAGAATTTCTCTGTGATATTGGGTTACAACGGCACCTTCTTTACCGAATTGAACCGGAACTATCTCGTCAAGTGGTTTGTAAGAGATTATGACACCGGCAGCATGCATGCCGGTTGCGTTTTTTAAACCTTCAACGTGTAAAGCCGTGTCTACAAGCCGTTTGACTTCTTCATCTTCATCGTAAAGCTTTTTAAGCTCCATCCCATCTTGCAGAGCATCAGAAATTTTTGCTCCGGGATCGCCTGAAATTAAGTCTGAAAGCTGTTTACTCCTTGCATAAGGAATATCAAAAACTCTTGCAACACTTTTCATTGCAGCTCGTGCCGCCAGAGTGTTGAATGTAATAATTTGGCAAACTTTATCAGCTCCGTATTTTTGAACAACGTAATCTATTACCTCGCCACGGCGATCAATACAAAAGTCTGTATCAATATCGGGCATACTGAAACGTTCCGGATTTAAAAATCTTTCAAACAATAAATTGTTCGCAATCGGGTCAAGATCTGTGATGTCAAGACAATATGCAACAAGCGAACCAGCCGCAGATCCTCTGCCCGGACCTACAGGAATACCGTTTTCTTTTGCAAATCTTATAAAATCCCAGGTAATTAAGAAATATGCACTAAAGCCCATTTTCTGGATTACGCCAAGTTCATATTTTGCTCTTTCTTTCAATTCCGGAGTAATTTGTTCTTCACTATATTTCTTTTTCATCCCCTTTTGTACTAAAGTATCAAGGTATGTATCTGTCGTATATCCGTCCGGAACAGGAAAATCTGGCAATGGAGCTTTCCATTCCACTGTTATATGGCATTTATTTGATATATCTACAGTGTTTTTAATACATTCATTAAATGTGTCAGAATCCATCCAGCGAAAGGCATCACGGAGTTCGTCAACAGTTTTTACGTAAAATTCATTATTTGGAAAGTGAAAACGATTAGTGTCTGATTTTAGAGATTTGGTTTGCATACACAAAAGTGTATCGTGCCAATCTGCATCTTCTTTTTTTAGATAATGAGAATCATTTGTTATAATCATTTTCAAGCCAAGTTCTTTGGCAAGCCTTATTAATTCGGGGTTTGTGCGTTTTTGTTCATCCAGATTATGATCCTGAAGTTCTATGTAATAGTCTTCTCCAAATAAATCTTTGTATTTTTGAGCTACGGCTTTGGCACCTTCATAATCACTTTTTAGGAGGTGTTGAATTACTTCCCCTCCCAGACAGGCACTACAGCAAATCAAACCTTCGTGGTATTTTTCTAAGAGTTCAAAATTTATACGAGGTTTAACGTAAAATCCTTCAATGTGCGAAATAGAAGATAATTTAACAAGATTTTTATAACCTGTATTATTCTTTACCAATAAAATAAGGTGATAACGAGGGTTATGGGCAGGATCTTTGTCCGTTAAATCTTTATCATGAACATAAAATTCTTCGCCAATAATAGGATTAAATAATTTTGGTTTGTAGGTTGGATCTTCTTCTGTCTTAGCTCTTTCTTTTGCATTTATTTTATCTGCTTCCAAATACAGATCCATGGCACCGTACATAACCCCGTGGTCTGTGATAGCAACTCCCGGCATGTTATGTTCAACACAAAACTTACACAAATCCCCTATTCTTATTGCCCCATCTAACAGAGAATATTCTGTATGCAGGTGAAGCGGAACATATTGCATTTCATCTGGCATATGACGATTTTAAATTGCTAAATTTCTTATTGGAAGTAAATATTAAAATTATTTAAAAGAAATAGTTGATCTTTGCATCAAAACAAGTCGCCAGTTTATATAGATACTTGATGTATTATATTTTCTAATTTTTCAATAGCTCGTTTTGCCATAAGTTCACCTTTAAGTTTCTTATTTTTGCGTTCTTTTTTAGGTAAATCTACAGTTGGAACTATTCCCCAATTTGAATTTATTGGTTGAAAATTTTCGTTTTCAGGATTCGTAATATAATGTGTTAAGGCTCCAAGCATTGTTTCTTTTGGCAATTCGATCAAGCTCTCACCGAATAAGTATTTTGCCATATTTATTCCTGCTAACAAACCGGATGCTATTGATTCTGTATATCCTTCTGTTCCGGTTATTTGACCGGCAAAGAACAAATCTTTGCGTGTACGTGTTTGTAGGGTTGGATTTAGCAGTTTGGGAGAATTAATAAATGTATTTCTGTGCATAACTCCATAGCGAACTATATTGCAGTTTTCTAAGCCAGGTATTGATTGCAGGAGTTCTTTTTGGCTTCCCCATTTTAAATTTGTTTGAAAACCAACAAGATTGTATAATGTTTTTGCAGAATTATCTTGTCTGAGCTGAACTACTGCATAGCTTTTTTCTCCTGTGCGTTTGTCAACGAGACCAACCGGTTTCATTGGACCAAAACGAAGCGTGTCTTTGCCTCGAGAAGCAAGCACTTCCACAGGTAAGCAACTTTCAAAAAATTTTGCACCCTTTTCAAAATCGTGCTGTTCAATGCGTGGGGAATTTACGAGAATTTCATAAAATCTTTCATATTGTTCTTTGTTCATTGGACAATTGATATAATCAGCTTCTCCTTTGTCATATCGTCCTGCATAGAACGCAATATCAAAATTTATACTGTCTTTTTCTACAATAGGAGCTATTGCATCAAAAAAGTGCAAATATTCACTTTGCGTAAATTCTTTAATTTTTTGTGCTAATTTGTCGCTTGTTAGAGGACCGGAAGCTATTATGGTTGGAGTTTCAGGAATTTCTGTTAGTTCTGTGCGTATAAGTTTTATATTAGAGTTTTGTTTAATTTTTCTTGTTACCGCCTGTGAAAATTTATGTCGATCAATTGCCAAAGCCCCTCCCGCCGGGACAGCACAATCCTTTACAATTTGGATGAGTTCTCCGCCAATATATTCCATTTCGTGTTTTAATAAGCCGCTTGCGTTATTAACGTCATACGAACCAAGACTATTTGAACATACAAACTCTGCACAATCCTCAGTCGTATGTGCTCCGGTTTTAACACCCGGTCGCATTTCGTATAAGTTTACATAAATTCCCCTTTTAGCAAGCTGTAATGCTGCCTCGGAACCCGCTAAACCCGCACCAATAACATTAACTTCCATTACTTTAGTTTATTAAATATAAAATTTGTTGTCAAATAACAAAATCTTTAAAAAAATCATCTAATTGAATATTTAAAATCCTTGCTATTTTTAAAAACTGAAAGATTGTAGGACACTTTAATCCGCGTTCAATGTAACCTATATGTACCGCACTACAATCAACTCTTTCCGCAAGATCTTCCTGCGTCATGTGGTTACGAATCCTTTCGATTTTGAGATTGAGACCGTACTTAGCAAGAAATTCGTTTTTATCCATTTTTAATATTATAATCTCTTGACAATTACCTCTCCAGTAACTATATTTATATTTTATAACTATAGTTATGATATATAAATAAAATTGATTGAAAACAAATTAAAGTTAAGGAGAAAAAGATGCAGAAAAGAGGTTTTATTAAACAGAGCAGAGGTGTTGCGGGGATAAATGAAAAAGAAATAGCTTCTCGCCCACAGCATCATTTGAGTGGGGACAAAAGTAGCTTTGGGTTACTACCCCATAAGTTTCCCTCCCTACTACAGAGGTAGCAAAACTAGGCATTGCCCCTTCTTCTGTTTCGGCCTTCTACCTGTGGTCTTCAGAGGAAGACTCGAGTGCGAGCAGTACCTCTCGCCGCCGCCGCTTCGGCAGAGGTGGCACGAGCGGTATAGGCAACTCTAATCGCAATGACAACTACCCGAGGTTCGTTTGCTTAACTGATAATTAACTAGCACTATAATTGTGATTTTTATTCATATCTCAATGCATCGATAGGGTTTAGCAACGAGGCTTTGTAGGCAGGATAATAACCAAAGCCTATACCTATCGCAGCTGAAAAACCCAGTGACAAAAGGATAGATGACAAGGTTATTGCTATATTCATGCCGGCTAGAGAGTGCATTAAATTTGCTCCACCTATTCCGATTAAAACGCCAATCAAACCTCCTGATATAGAAAGCAAGAATGATTCTATCAAAAACTGTATTCTTATATCCGAGGCTTTTGCTCCAATTGCCATTCTGATACCAATTTCTTTTGTCCTTTCTGTTACTGAAACCAGCATTATATTCATAATGCCAATTCCTCCGACTATCAATGAAACTCCTGCAATTGCACCAAGTAGTAACGACATAGTTTTGGCGGTTGATTTAATAGTTTCCTGCATTTCAGCAAGGTTACGAATTTCAAAGTCGTTTTCTTGTTTTGCTCCTATGTGATGGCGTGATTTTAAAATTTCTGTTATGTCTTCTTGAGTTAGCGTTATAACTTCGTCATTTTGTGCTTTTACAGTAATCATATTTACGGTTCCGGGAAAATCTGTTCCGAAAACTTTTCTTTGAGCCGTTGTTATTGGAATAAAAACAATATCATCCTGATCTTGCCCCATTCCACTTGACCCCTTACTTTTGAGTAATCCAACTACTTTGAATGGAATATTGCCAATACGAATAGTTTTTCCTATAGGATCAACATCTCCAAAAAGTTCTGTTGCAACTGTTTGACCAAGAACAGTAACTTTTGTTGCATTTTTGGTATCATCTTTGATAAAACCGCGTCCGAAATCAATTTCATAGTTTCTAATCATAAAATAAGGCATCGTAGTACCGGCAACTGAAGTTGCCCAGTTTTGGTTGCCATAGGTGAGTTGCTTGGATTCTGATGAATAAGGGGCAACAGCAAGAATACCTCGAGCTTTTTCTTCTATTGCCGTTGCATCTTTCATTGTAAGTGTGGGTTTTGTACCCATTCCCATTCTAACTCCGCCTGACTTTGCAGAAGCTGAACGAATCATTAAAAGATTGCTGCCCATGGATTCCATATCGGCGGCAATTTTTTTGCT
Source organism: bacterium (assembly GCA_017471365.1). Classification (GTDB taxonomy): domain Bacteria; phylum Cyanobacteriota; class Vampirovibrionia; order Gastranaerophilales; family Gastranaerophilaceae; genus Zag111. The sequence continues at coordinate 26,634 of JAFUUC010000056.1, read as the reverse complement.
GGCTCCTGCTCCGACTGCAAGCATAATAATTACAGCACTGACACCGATAATTATACCGAGACTTGTGAGCATTGAACGCATTTTGTTAATTCTGAGCGACACTGTCGCCATTTTTAATATTGATTTGAAATCTAACATAGATTAATCCTTTTTGCTGTGTTGGGCAAGTATGCCCAACCTACTTTCTAATTCTTGATATTGATTATAAAATTTTTGTTTATAATTTTGTTTCATATTTACAAGCCTATTTTTTCGTTTAATTTGAAATAATCGATCATTCTCAATATTGCAGTTATCTCATTGTAAAAATTGTTTATGTATTTTGAATTTGTCGTCCGAACAAATAAATCTCCAATTTCAAACAAATCCCGTTTTGTTGATATTACAAAACCAATTTTATTCTCTACGAATGCACATTTAATATTCTTCGTTCCAAAAGCTGTTTCTAAATTTTGGAATCTTTCTATAAATGCCGGAGTTATTAAATACCTGCCTTCTATTTCATCATCAGAGTATATATTAAATCTTTTTTCAAAATCCGAACTTTCAGTTTTAATTTTTTGAGTTGATTTGTAGTTGATAATGGGATAAGCAAATATTGCAATTACAACAACTATGTAAAATATTGACATAAAAAACTCAAAGTAATTAGATTCGCTTAAGTATATAAATGAACTTAGCACCACTAAAGCCAATACAATAATTCCTATTATTATATTTTGGATAAACTGATAATTTATATTGGATAAATCTTTTTTAGTTTCAATAAGGGTTTTTGTTTTAAATTCTTTATTAGAGTCAAAACATAGAATTATGCCATGATGTTTTTTCTCCTTCAACCATTCTGCAATTTCAAATTTTACACCCTTGTATGTACCCTGCAATACGTCATCCGCATATAAAAGCTGATATTCCATGTACAATCCGCTTTGATTAATAATTCGGTTGATTTCTGAACTGTAATTACCAATGTTCCATTCAATATCACCAAAAACTTTTAAAAGTTTTGAAAGAAACTTTCCTTTCAAGTATTTTTTATACATGTTCTTTGAAATATAATAATTTTTCCCAAGCCCGATAAATCCAAATAACAACGGATAAATTGAAAAGAACAATAATATAAACAGAATATATTCAAACGGCTGAGCATCAAATTTATTCAAAGCCCCAGTAACAGCCATATAAACTATGCAAGCGACATCATAAATAATTATTCCTAAAAGTCCTAATAGCAACTTGTTATTTTCATGCCAAAAATCTTTTAATATACGTTTGCGTTCAGTTTCAAATTCTTTAAAATTTGAAAGTTCTTTTGTATATGCTTCATAAAATTTTTGTCTGTAATTTTGTGTCATATTTTACCTTTTCGTTGTCGGTATAGCAGTACCGACCTACGTTTGTTTTTATAGTCCTGTTCTTTCGTTTGGTTTAAAGTTGCGTTGGGTCAGTATGCCAAACACAACTTTTATGTTTCGCGTGTTCTTTGTTTTAGCCATTCTCTTTTGGGAAGATCGAGTACTATTTTCCCGTCTTTAAATTTTACTACACGCTGGGTGTATTCTGCGATGTCGGGTTCATGGGTGACAAGTACAATAGTTTTGCCAAGCTGTTCATTGAGTTTGACGAAAAATTCCATAACTTCAATACTGGTTTTAGTATCAAGGTTTCCTGTCGGTTCATCAGCAAAAATTAGCGGAGCATCGTTTACCAAAGCCCTTGCGATTGCAACTCTCTGCTGCTGACCTCCGGACATTTGATTAGGCATATGATCTTCGCGGTTTTTAAGCCCGACTATTTCGAGTGCTTTTCTACCGCGTTCAATACGTTCAGATTCCGGTATGCCTTTATAAATCATTGGCAGACAAACATTATCTAGTGCAGATGTGCGAGAAATTAGGTTAAAGCCCTGAAATACAAACCCCATCTTTTCGCAACGAACACGTGCAAGGCTGTTTGAATCAAGGTTCAGCATATCTTCGCCGTCCAGATAGTAAGTTCCCGAGTTTGGCTTGTCAAGAGTACCAAGCATATTCATAAAAGTTGACTTGCCAGAACCGGATGTTCCCATAATCGCGACAAATTCCCCCCTTTTTACATTGAGAGATACATCGTCCAGGGCGTTAAACGATTCTTCTCCTGTTGAATATGTTTTTATTGCGTGTTTTACTTCGATTAAGTCCATTATTTACCTTTATGGTTGGGTCAAAAGCCCAACGTACTTTTTTACTTTGTCGCACCCTTAGAACATTCCCGGAGGTCCACCTCTGCGAGCAGAATTTTTCCCCTTTGCTCCAGATTTAGATTTACCTTTAATTGAACCTACGATAATTTTATCACCGTCTTTAAGTTTATCTGAAATTATTTCAACGTTGGAATCATCACTTGAACCTTCTTTAATATCTATTCTTTCAGGTTTGCCTGCATTTAAAATCCAAACCCCTTGATTTTTATATTTTTGACCCGTTGTGTCAGGAGTATATTTTAGTGCAATTGTTGGAACACAAAGCACATCTTCACTTTTGCTTGTAATAATAGACACATTTGCAGTCATGCCGGGTTTTAGAGTTAAGTCATCGTTATTTACACTTACAATTACGGTGTAAGTTACAACATTTGATGTTGTAGTAGAATCTAATCTAACCTGAGTTACCTCACCGTGAAAAGTACTATCCGGATATCCGTCCAGCGTATATTGAACCTCTTGTCCTTCCTTTACTTTACCGATATCTGCTTCTGAGACGTTTACCTCAATTTGCATTTTTTTTAAGTCTTGAGCGATAACGAAAAGTTCCGGTGCTTGAAAACTTGCAGCTACCGGTTGACCAACATCAATTGCTCTTTTTATAATTGTTCCATCTACAGGAGCAATAATTTTTGTATAACCAAGATTTGTCATTGATGTGTTATAATTTGCTCTGGCCTGAGCTATGGAAGCTCTTTGAGCTCCAACAGAAGCTTTTTTAGCAAGATAATCACTTTCTGCCTGATCCAGTTCACTGCGAGCTATAAAGTTTTTCGCATATAAATTTTTATAACGGTTATATGTTTTTTCAGAATATACAAGTTCAGCGTTTAATCTTGCCAGATTCGCCTCTGCATTATTTATTTGTGCCTGATTTTGTTCAACTGAAGCTTGAAAATTTGCCGGATCAATTTGAGCCAGTAACTGACCTTTTTTAACTTCTGAATTGTAGTCAGCATAAATTTCTTTCATTAAACCGGATACCGTAGAACCAACACTAACAGTATTTACCGGGTTAATAGTTCCGGAAGCTTCCACAACTTGAGTAATAGTACATCGATTCAAATTTTGTGTCTGATAATGGATTTTATGATTTTCTATTGTAGACCAACTACAAAAACATCCTACAGCTATCAAGGTTGCAGGTATTAAAATCCGTTTCTTCAATACAATGTTCCTTATATTATTTGGTGCCATTTTTTTTATCCTCTAATGTTATTGTAACCTTTTGTGGCATAGCAATTACACTTTCCAAATTCGCTCTTGCCACATTGTAATTATGAATTGTTTCAATGTATGAATTTTGTGCATTGTTGTAATTTACTTTCGCATCTTGAAGTTCAATATAATCGCCTAATCCAACATAATATCGACCTTCAGCAAGTTCGTAATTTTCCAATGTTTGACGAACTTTTACACCTTGTAAAGGAATTTGTTTTTCTAATTCAACCATATTTATGTAAGCATTTTGAACTTCAAAATATATATCTTGATTTAATTGATTTAAAGAATTTTGTGCAATATCAACCTGATATTTTGCAGCATCTACATCATATTTTTGAGCCATAATATTCAGCGAACTTGAAAGATTTACTCCCACATTCAAAGAATTTGTTCGATTCTGATTTCTAAACCCATAACCGGCATTGGCTGAAATTTCCGGATAATAATTCCGTTTTACATAAACAAGATTTTCTTTCACTGCATCCAGAGTTGAAGTATAAGCTTTCAAATCGGCTCGATTTTTATATGCCATTTCGATACACTCTTCAAACGTATAAGGAAATTCTTCAATTTTATAATCCGTCAGCATTTCTAAAGTTTCAATAGTTGCTGTAAGTTGTTTTGCATCATTTACTCTAACCGGAACCTGGTGACTCGTTTGAGTATTCACTCCGGTTATCCTTGTCAAATCTATAGGTGCAACGTTATCTTTTACACTGAAACTCCCATTATCTGAAATTGAATAAGATGGTGCATTAGTTAAATACATTGCGTTATTAAGGTTTACAAGAGAATTTTTGTATAAATTTTGTGAGCGTATAAGAGAAATTTTTGAATCACTAAGAGTAACTTCTGCATTAACAAGATCTATTTTAGATTTCAAACCTTCATCATAATATGCTTTAGTTCTCTGGTAATTTCTTTCGTTTATGTCTACATAAGCTTCATTTATCAAAACAGAAGCACGTGCAGCAAGTACTTCATAATATCGTTGTTTTACATAAAATATCGTTTGACGAACAACATTTTCAAAATTAAATTCATCTGCAATCATATAGAATTTTTGCATCTTAATACGTGCATTTGTTCTGCCAAAATTCCATAATAACTGATTTAAAGTTGCTTGTACAGTATAAGCATTTGTATCATAATCTGTTCGTTTTGTATTTGTATTTGTGTAATTATAACCCGTACCGACTCCTACTGTAGGGAAAAACTCCGATCTTGCTCTGCCAACATTTGATTTTGAAATTCCATAGTTAAATCTTGCATTCTTTATTGCGGGATTGTTATTCAAAGCGATAGAAATACAATCCTCGATACCCAATACAGAACCCTTTTCTACCTTAACTTCGTCTATTGCATAAACACTTTGTACCGTTAATGCGGTTGCAATCAGTATTGTTGCAAATATTTTATTAAAATTTTTCAAAATTATCCTCATTGTATTACACCATACTAGAACGATTAAAACACTTTTTTGTTCATTCGACATCCTATAATAATATGGGATTTATTTTTAAATATTTTTTAGATAGAATGTACTTAAATCAGAAAGGAATTTGAAAAAGATGATGGATAAAATTGATCAATTTTTATTTGATCTGATAGGACTTTTAGCCCCCGGGGCATTGTTTATTCTTATTCCGGCTGTAATTTTCGCTATTGTTTATGATTGGAATACCATTTTCAATATTTTAAATAATTTTATTGGCTACTTCGATTCATTGAAAACACCATTTGCAAAATGGCTTATTATAATACCGATTTTAGCATTTTTCTACCTTTTTGGACACGTTGTAAAAATTTGTTCTGTTAGATTTTATAACTTTGGTAAAGCTATTTTTGATAAAAATTTAAATCCTGCATGTAACGAAATTATTAAAAAAATAGGCAGTGTTGGAACATCTTTGATCAAAGATGTACTAGAAGAAAGCCGAGATATTCTGGCAGGTGCTTTTAAATTCAGTGCCGCAGGATACGACTCAGCAAGCGAAAGATATTACGAACAAGTTCTTGAAACGTTGGCTAAAGATTATGATATAGATTTGAGGGAAGAAAAATCAGAAAAAAAATTACATTATGCAATATATAAACTAGCCGGAATTTTTCGTGACAATGAAAATGTAAAAACTTTATCATCTACGTTTCTAGCAAAATATAATTTTTACAGATCTATGTCGTTTATATTTTTTATAAACATAATTTTTACTTTATGCCTTATTTTCAAATATCGGGTATTCGATTACAAAACAGCAATTTTGCTTGTAATATTAGTCCTTTTTAGTTACTCTTTTCACGAAAAATACAAACGCTACTGGACACTTTCCGGTAATGAAGCTTTAATGGGTGTATATTATTATTTATGCATGAAGGGGAAAGAAAATGACAAAACTGCTATTTCTTGATACCGAAACCGGAGGATTAAATCCTGATTTTCATAGTTTGCTTTCAGTCGGACTAGTTGCGTGGGAAGATTTTAAAATTATTGATAAAAAGGAAATTTTACTTAAAGAAGAACATTTCAAAGTTAATTCCTCCGCAATGGAAGTTAATGGCATCGATCTAGAAGAACATAAAAAAAATGCTGTTGAATACAACGAAGGTGTCAAATTGATCAATGAATTTTGTAAAAATAATTTTGAAATTCCTCCAACAATTACCCTTGTAGGTCACAATATTAATTTTGATATAAGTTTTTTAAAAAAATTATATAAAAATTCTGAAATTCCTTATGAGCAACTGTTTTCGCACAGGACTATAGACACCTCATCTATATTGAAATATCTATATATGACCGGGAATTTTGATGAAGATATATCAAGTTCAGATAAAGCGTTTAATTATTTTAATATTGTAGCCTCAAAGAGGCATAGTGCCTTGTCAGATGCTGTTGCTACAACAGAATTGTTTGAACAATTATTAAAAATATACCTGAAGAAAGATTAAATGAATGAATAAATTATTCAATTTTGATAAACAGTACAAAATTGCAATAGGAACTGATGAAGCTGGCAGAGGTCCTGCCGCCGGCGGTGTTTTTGCTGCATGTGTTTATTTCCCCGAAGTTTCTCAAAATTTAATAAAAGATTTGGATAAATTGAACGATTCAAAACAAATCTCCAAAAAAAATCGCGAAAATTTATATGACGTAATTTTTTCAAATTCTATAAACCATATAGCATTCATCGATGTTGACGAAATTGAAAAAATAAATATTCTAAATTCCTCCTTGAAAGCAATGAAAATTGCCTGTGAAAATGTTATTCAAAAAGCAAATTTGCAAGATTTTATTACGCTGATAGACGGCAACAACCTCATTAAAAATTATACTTTTCCTCAGCAATTTGTTATAAAAGGAGATTCAAAATCTGCATCTATTGCCGCAGCAAGTATTCTTGCAAAAGTTGCCCGAGACAGATATATGGAGGAGTTAGCCGAAGAATTTCCTCAATACAACTGGGCAAATAATGCCGGATACCTCACTAAAGATCACCTAGATGCAATCGATAAATACGGTTTGACAAAGTATCACAGACCATCCTTCCTGGAACGGCATTTTAATAAGCAATTAACACTGTTCTAAAGTTATTTATAGATCCTTTTCCCTATTTGAACCTTTGTTACATAAATTGTTTCACAAGAGCCATTTCCGCGATCACCATACATAGAAGTATTGTCTGTTCTCGACATACTTGTATGATAATCCCAATTGCCAACTTGCATATCAATCAATTCACCCTCTATCTTAATCTTATCCCAAACTTTAATCCTCAATAATGCAGCCATAACGTTTCTATTTGCGGGAACTATGTGTGAATGAGAATAATGTGAAGTACTATACTCCCTAGGTAAGGCTGGTGGATTTGTTTTTGGCTGGGTCCAAAGCACTCTTGAGCCTTGAATTTCATTTTTCTGGCTATAGCATTTGAAATATTTGCGGTAGAAATTTTTGTCACCCATTTTTCCCCATGCTGTTCCTAAATCATAGAGGGCAGCACTGTCAAAAAAATTATTTGTAAAAATAAAATCGTGATTGTATGCAACTGCCATCCCAGACATTTCATAGTGTGCCTGAGGAATTATAGTAATTTTGTTTCGGTTTATCATTGACGAATAAACAAACATTTTTTCTTTTTTTTCTTTGTCAGAATAATTTATTTGTATCGGATCATCCTCAATATTTATCGGTCTTGCATCTATCCCTGAAACACGAGCGTGACCATAACGCAACCAATAACCAAACCACCCGTGAAATATAACTATTAACAAAATAAGAACAATTACAAATGCTCTTTCTTTTTTTTCATATTCCGCAATAGTATCAACGTATAAACCCGCGTCAATACTGGCAGTATTACTTTCATCAAAAGAAGCATTATGCATTTCAAAATTCTATATTTTTTTTACCCCTTTGTCATACACTAATAGAATGATTTTAATATTTGTTAACAAAGTGGCTAATAATTTAAAGTTTTCTAATTTGGTTGCCGATAAATAATTTGTAATCAGAAATTATGGAGTCAATTAAATGCTAAAGAAGATAACAACACCCTCGGAGAACAGATCAGAATGTGTTGGGTTAATATTAAGAGGAGCAAAGAAACGCAGAATGATGGCGTATGCAAATGCATCCGAAATCAATTCAGATGCAGGTATTAAAGCAAATTTGAGAGTTGTGAAGTAAAAGATAAGAAAAGAGAGTAATTTATAAAATTAACCGGCTTTGTACAAGCCGGATTTTTATTTTGTAATATCGGAAATATACCTAAGCGTCATCCTGAACTCGTTTCAGGATCCGTTTTATTTTACCTGTATTGTTAAATCTCAATGAAATTTACAAACCGCTGTGTAAAAATTTGGTGGTTGCTAAAAAGGAGATTTTATGAGTAGAACAGTTTTAACAATCGTATATAAAAACTTTAATAAACTACTTAAATCGAGCGGGATGACAATTAAAGAAATATCCATAAAAACAGGCATTAATGAAATGTTTTTGTATAAAATTAAAGATAGACAAGCAAAAAGACTTTATTTGTCTCATATAGAAAAACTGTGTGAGTGTTTTCAAGTAGATATTAGGCAATTAATAGATTAATAATCTAAAAACAGGCAACTTAAAAAAGTCGCCTGTTTTTTGCTTTCCAGTTTAACACTTTTCTATTCTTGATCTTCTTTTTTACCTACGAGATCTTGAATTTTGTCTTGAATTTTGCCTTTAATTTCTTCGGCTTCTTTTTGTAATCTGTTTACAGTTTCGTCTGCTTTTGATTGAATTTGTTTTGCAGTCTCATCAGCTTTGCGAGCCATTTCTTGGGCTGTTTCTTTGAGCTGTTTTCTTGTTTCTTCACCTGATTTTGGGGCAAGCAAAATACCGGCAATTGCACCGATAGCACCGCCAATTGCAAAACCTGCTACAAATTTAGTTAATGATGACATATTCTTTCTCCTTTTTTATTATTCTTACATACTATAAATCATTTTTAGGACTTTTTTACTGCCCAAAATATTTATTTTTTCTTGCAAAATAGAGAATATACGGTCATAAACCCTTTCAAAAATCCTCCAAAAAGATTTTGTGAAAACAATTTAGTTTTTGATACCGCATTTTCAAACCCTATTTTCATGTTACCCATTCCTTCGCCTGTATTTTGAATAATTTCATTGAAAGATGAAATAGTTTTATTCAGCGTTTTCAGTGTTGGTTTGAGTTCTTCATTTAAAATAATCGAAGTTGTATTGATGTTTTTTGTAAGTTCGGATAAATCCATTAAAAGTTTAACCAAAAAACCACCGACAACAATAATTACAATACCTGTTGCTATTGCAAGAAAAGTTAATCCGTTATTAAGAGCAATTTGAGATATTTGATATTCCATAATTTTTCTCCTTAATAATCAAACTCGTTGTCACAATTTTCACCGTTGCCACTGTCTTCAAGTTCTTTTGCTTTCAACATTTTTTTTGATTTCACAGAATTATTCAGTTTTCTAAATTGCCTTTCTAATCTGTATCTCATCAAATCTACGGATTCCATTGCCTGTTTTTTAGCATCTTCAATTTGAGGGGCGTGTTTTTCGTAAAATTCGCAAGCTGCCTCTTTAAGTTCCTTTCGTGATTCTTCTCCGGATTTTGGAGCATAGAGTACGCCGGCAACTATACCACCGACAACACCTGCCATCAATCCAAGGGAGAACATAAATGTTTTGTCTTTACTCATAGTTGTAAACCTCGTTTCTAAATTACGAGGTCATTGTAACATACTTTGTCAATAATTTCAATAGTTTAAGTGTAAAAAGCAACTATAATGAGGATTTACGACTTTTTGCCCGATCAAAAAATTCTTTTGCCGTAAAAACAAGATCAATTGCTGTCAAAATTTGACGACCGTTTTTGTTTAAAACCAAAAATATTAACGTGGTAAAAATGTTTTTTAATATTGTGTATTTATATTTTTTCTTCTGTTTTTGAATTATTTGTTCAAGTTTTAATACTCCATTTAATGCAACTTCGACATTTTTTCGGAGTTTCGATATGTTAACTTCAATTTGAGGGGTCAAACTCAAAACTTTCGCATTGTATTCACTAACTTTATGATCAACTTTTTGAATCAGTAAAATTAATTGAAACGCAATAATTACTTCCGCTATAAAAATTATTGTAAAAAATAAAGTCAACATTTTATGATTTTCTTAATTTTGTATTATGATAATATAGTTCAAACGTTTTTTGAATACGTCTAAAGGACTATTTATGATTAGATTTTATATTGCATTAGTAATTTCAAAACTCGCATATTATTTAATAAGAACAATAAGACACTCAGGTGGAACATCTTTTGCAGGAATGGTTGCATTAAGAATTTGCCCGAATTTTTTGGTTTATTGTAAAAAGTTTGTAAATCAAAAAATTACAATAACCGGAACAAACGGAAAAACTACTACATCCGGTATTTTGGCAAGTATTTTGGAAAAGAACGATGCTAAAATTATTCACAACGTAAAAGGTGCAAATATGCTTACAGGAATTGCAAATGTTTTTGCATTGAGCTTGCCTTGCCGTGTTTTCGATTTTGCGGTTCTTGAATCTGATGAGGCATATTTAACAAAGCTTTATGATTATATGCCGGCGGATTTTCTTATTGTGACTAATCTTTTTAGAGATCAGCTTGATAGATATGGAGAACTTTCGACAACAGCAGGGTTCATACAAAATGCAATAGATAAATCTACTCCAACTTTAATTCTGAACGCGGATGACCCGCTTGTTGCGAATTTTGGGAAAAATAAAAAGGCTTTTTATTACGGTTTTGAACATGTTGAATTTTATTCCAATTCGCATAAATCTGTTTCAAATGCACCGGAAGAAATTTTTAATTGTGTTTGTTCAGAAGAACTAAAATACGACACACAGTTTTTTGCCCAGGAAGGGCATTACTACTGCCCAAAATGTGGATATAAACGTCCGGAACCTAATTTCAAAGCTTATGCAAAAATATATGATGACCATACAGAAATGAAAGTTGAGTTCGAGGGTAAAAGCTATGATTTCAGAATTAATTTGGTCGGGCTTTACAATGCATACAATGCTTTAGGGGCAATATCATGCTCATTATTGCTTGATACTCCTTATGAAACAATAAAAAAAGCTGTTGAGTCATATCAGTCTATTTTTGGGAGAACTGAAAAACGAATAATAAATGGTCATGAAACATTAATTCAACTTATCAAAAATCCAACCGGAGCAAGTGAAGTTTTAAAAACAGTTGATTTAAATTCAAACATAATTGTTGCTATAAATGATAATTATGCAGACGGAAGAGACATTTCGTGGCTTTGGGATAGCGATTTTGAACAGTTAAAAAATGCACAAAAACTTGTTATAACATCCGGTATTAGGGCAAAAGATATGGCATTAAGACTAAAATATGCCGGCATACCACAAGACAAAATTATTGTTGAAGAAGATATAAAAAAGGCAATAGAACTTGTTTCTTTTTCAAATTCGGAAGAAAAAATAACAATACTTCCGTCTTATACCGCACTGTTAAAAATTACAAAAATGAAATTTTTGAAAGGATAAAAATAAAATGCTTTTAGGTGTAAATATTGATCATGTAGCTACTTTAAGAAACGCAAGAGGCGGAGCAGAACCGGATGTTTTACTTGCAGCAAGAATTTGTGAAGAAAACGGTGCAACATCCATTACAACTCACCTTCGCGAAGATAGAAGACATATTAAAGATCAAGATGTGGAAAATATTTCAAAGGAGATAAAAACTAATTTAAATCTTGAAATGGCTGTAACCGAAGAAATGGGAAAAATTGCTCTAAAAATTCTTCCTCACTCGGTTTGTCTTGTGCCTGAAAAACGTCAAGAAGTTACAACAGAAGGCGGATTAGACGTTGCGTGTCAGCTTGAAAAAATTACAGCATTTGTCAAACCTTTAAAGAATGCAGGCATTATTGTTAGTCTTTTTATTGACCCATCAGAAGAACAAGTTAAAGCAAGTGCTAAAACCGGAGCTCAATTTATTGAAATGCACACCGGAGCTTATTCAAATGCTTTCGGAACACCTGATGAAGAAAAGGAATTTTTAAACTTAAAAAATGCTACAAAACTTGCCCAAAACCTTGGGTTAAAAGTTAATGCAGGTCACGGATTAAATTATGAAAATGTTCATAGAATGCATGAAATCGAAGGTTTGTATGAATTGAATATTGGTCACAGCATAATTTCTAAAGCCGTATTTGTAGGGCTTGATAAAGCAGTTAAAGAAATGAAGGATTTAATAGAATGACAAAAAAAACAAACGAAGAAATAATAGCAGAAATGCAAATAGTAGCTCAACAAATGGTAAAAGATGATTTGGATGAAAATCCGGATTTGGCAGATGAATATTTTGAGTGTGATTGTTGCGGCAAGACATCTTGTATGGCAGGATCAATTCAATATGACAAATATAGGCTCTGCAATGATTGTGTACTTTTAGCAGAAACAGGTTTTGCACTCAAAAAATTTAATAACATTCAAGCACTTATTGATGCGATGGAAGACAATCGCCTGGAAGAATTTTGTAACTACATAAAAAGCGAAGAAGCCCGTAGTAAACAAATTAACAATTAATAACTTGGTGGCTGAAATATCGGGAAAAGTCTTTGAGGAGCAAAAAATCCTTGACCATTAAAGCCTGTGCCAAAATTCCCAAAAGGTGGGCGTGGCGGATGTTTTTTGTTGAAATTTGCTCGCCCTTCAGCTTTCATCAATTCTAATTCCTTTTTCTGTTTTTTGGTAAGAATTTTTTCAAACTCCTGGCTATTTTGACGGCGAATTTCACGAGCTTGTTTTTCAAGTACTTTTATTTCATCACGCTTTCTGGAAATTTGTTCGTCTTTAGATTTTTGATCTAAATCAGAATTTTTTATTTTGTCTATATCCGTTTTAGCAAGTTCAATCTTTATCATCACAGGTTTCATTTGCTCGAAACCCTGCTGATGAATAGCTTTAGCCTTTTCTTTTTGCTTTTTAGTAAGCTGCAAACGCTGCTCAAATTTTTGACGAACTTGATCTTTTGAAGGAGGTTGAGCCTGTGCTGTTGTAGTTGAAATTAGTATGATTGTTGATAATAGTAATAGTGAAAATATTTTTTTCATTTTTTTTATTCCTTTCACTTTATAGTAAGTCTTCTAATTCTTTTGCTAATTCTTTTTTTGCATTAAAAATTCTTGATTTCACTGTACCTAAAGGACATTTTAAGTGCTTTGCACAGTCTTCATATGAATATCCGTTGATTTCACACATGATTATTACTTCTTTAAATTTTGGTTTTAAATTTTCAATTGCATTAATTATTCTTTTTTGACGTTCAAGGCTTATAATATTGCTTTCCGGGTTAATTTTTTTATCTTTTATGTTGGCAAGAACCAAATCTTCAGAAGTTGATTTTTGACTTGTTTTGTAAAACGCGGACTTCAAATAATCTAAAGAAGTGTTTCTTGCTATAGCACTTATCCAACTTTTTATCGAGCCTTTTTCCCGGTATTTATCTGAATTTTTCCAGATTTTCAGGTATACCTCCTGCTCAAGATCTTCATTATCTTCTTTTGTAATCAGGCGTATTATACTTTTTATATTTTGTTTATTATCTTCTATTATTTTATTAAAATCCATCTATTCAACCGATATAAGTCCATAAGAATCTACAGGGAATCCTAGATCTTCCGCACTTAGTGTTGTACCATACATAATTGTATCGGAGATATCCGTATTTGTAGAGATAAGTCCGATGGTCGAACCACCTACTATAAGGAACAAAAGAACACAAGCTGCCCTAAATTTCAGAGTATTTTTTTGCTTTTTCATATAAAAAGGCTTTACTTCCTGAATTAATTTTGAAACCTTTTCCATTTTTGAATGGATTTCTTCACAATCAGGACAACTTTTGATATGATCTTTCAATTCTTCATCAGATCTGAAGGTAAAAATTGTTTCGTATTTTGAGCATTTATCATTCATTTTCTTACCTCTATACTATTATAACGATTCTAAATCAAAAAAGTTCATTAATGTAAACATATGCACTAAATTTCTTGCACAAAGTTTTTTTTAATAGTAAAATATTGAATATATAAGGGGAGAAATTATGGAATTTTTCAGAAAACACCAAAAAGGAATAATTGCAATAATAGCACTGACTTTCCTTGCTTGGACAGTCGGATTAATGTTATTGCCTTTACTTGCAAGATAAAAAATAAAATGGATATAAAAAGATTTTTAAAATACATAATTATAAGCTGGGTTTGTGTTGGAATTCTCGGGATATTGGGGGTTCCGTCTTATGCTGCATCGGAAAGTAACCTTAAGCAACAATTAAAACAGACTAAAAATAAACAAAGTTATATTCACGAAAAAAAACGTCAGGCTGATCTTAAACTAAAAAAAGAACGTAACAAATTGAGCAATAATCAACAAAAATTAGAACAAGCAAGACAAGATCTCGAAGTAACTCAAAATCATTATAACCAGCTAATATCTAATTTAAATTCAATGGAATCTCAGTTAAACAATGCTGTAGCGGAATTTAGAAACATTGATTATTCAATGAAAAGTCGTATTCGTCAGGTATTTAAACATCAGCGATCCGGCATGTTTGAACTGATTCTTTCAGCAAGGAGTATCAATTCCTTAATGGATACATTCTATTTTGAAAAAATAGTTATTCAAGAAGATTACAAAAGAATGCAAGCTGTAAAAGCAAAAGCAGATGAAATTGCACGTTTAAAATCTCAGGTTGAAGCTCAAAAACGGGCTGTAGCAGCGTCAATTAAGACAATAAATAATCAAAAAGTAAGTATCCAAAATTCAATAGCAGAAAATAAAAGTATGATTGAACGTCTGCAAAAAGACAAAAATTATTATGAAAAGACCGAACGAGAGTTGGCAAGACAATCTGCAAGTATTGAGAGCATGATAGCAAATCTTACTAAGAAAAATCAATCGAGCGGAACAACGGTTAAAGTTTCGTCTACCGGTTTTATAAGACCAATATCAGGTCCAATAACATCTCCTTTCGGTTGGCGAACTCATCCAATATTCAAAAGTAGAATTTTTCACTCAGGGATTGATATTGGAGGTCCGAATGGCGGTGCAATTAAGGCATCTAATGATGGAAAAGTTATTTATTCGGGCTGGTACGGCGGATACGGCAAATGTGTAATACTTGATCACGGTGTTATAAACGGACAACCTATTACAACTTTGTATGCTCATATGTCTTCAATCAGCGTAAGCAACGGACAAATGGTTAAAAAAGGACAAACTGTCGGAAAAGAAGGTTCAACAGGTTACAGTACGGGCCCCCATTGTCACTTTGAGGTTCGTGTAAATGGTAAGCCGACTAATCCATTAAATTACATTTAAAATTAAGGGGATACGATAAATTGAAAAAATACTTAATCGCAATAACTTTAATATTAACCTTTACAGGATGTGCATATTCTCAAGATGAGGGAGCCACATACGAAGACGTTATGTTTCCGGATCAGGACGTAATTTTCAAGCCTGCGATACTTGATACGGTTGATAATCCTGCTCATTCACTTGGCAATAACAGTGATATATATTACTACGATGATTCTCGAAATTATCAAGAAATTGATCCTGATAATATGCCGTTTTTTAAGCAAATGCGTTTGAAATTATCAAATAAAATTTTAGAAACTCAATATAAGGAAAATAATTCTTCGCAAACCGGATTTTCAAAACTAAAATTTTGGGAAAAATCAAACGCAAATATTAATATTGAAGATAATATATCTAATTCCCAATCTAAAAATGAATTATCCGATATGCTTGAATCTGAAACTTCATCAGAAATTCCGGAAAAAGTTTTATCACTATCAGGCGGAGTAAATCAGGATGTGACAGAAAAAGAGATGCAGCTGGATGCCGAAGATGTCACTTTTGACGATGATACAGGGGATATGATTGCAACAGGTCGTCCGATATTGAAGGTTCCTCCGCAAAATATGATTGTTATCGCTGACAAGATGATTTACAACGAATATTCAAATATTCTCAAAGGTATTGATAATGTAATTGTCTATAAAGATGGTATTCCTACAAAAGGTGATTATCTGGAAATAGATATGAACGAGGAAACAATTATAATGGATGATGTTTTCTCCAAAACACCAAGTGCCGATGCAACAGCAGAAAAAGCAATTCAAAAAGATGGTCTGCTTGTTTTAACAAAAGGTACATTTTCTTCAGAGCATTCATCTATTAACAGATTAGCAACAAGAGTTGCCGGTCCTCGTTTTGAAAGAATGCTTATTAACCCTGAAGCTCAATCATTACTTTTTGGAAATCCCGAAGGGAATAATTTGACGCTAAAAATTGGTTCTATTTACGTCAATGCAAAGAAAAATCACGATGTATATAAAGCTAAGGATATCAAAGTTTATCATAAAGACAAATATGTTTTTAAATGGCCTTCTTTAACCGCATACACAAATAAGCAAAGAACTTATTTTGAGGCTAATTATCCTGAATTGGGTTCTTCGAGAAAAGTTGGTATGTTTGCAGGTCCCGGGTTTGTGTTTAGCGGACCATTCGGTTCTATAATGAAAATTACACCATTTTTGAACTATAAAAAAGACTTTGGTATCGGTGGTATGGTTAAGTATATAAACAACTACAACCGTACAATTTTGGGATATGGTTCAGCTAATGATATTTTCTTTTTAAAGGGTGATCAAGTACTTGATGATAATTTGTATTTGCACTACGGCTCAAACACATACGCTAATGAATGGTTTTTAGGCGGTAGAATGGCAAAATACATGGTAGAAGCATACTATGATAAAGGGTATTCTAAAAAAGATTTTTTGGGCGAAAATAGAGGTTTATCATTCCGCCATAGAGTTGGATTTGGTTTGATGCAAAATGATGATAGAAACTCTAAAGGTGAAAAATTTGCCGCAAGCAATATGTCTACTACAAGAACCAGATATATGGCTCAAATTGCACAAAATTTATATTCTTACAAGGACGAAGAAAGAAGGATTGTTTTTAATGCCGGTCTTGTAATGCAAGGATCAGCAGCTTTATATGGTACAGGCGACACTCAATTTATTGCACGTGTTGGTCCGGCTGTTCATATGCAATACAAAAACTGGATGCAAGATATCGCATATTATTTATCGGGATTTGAAGACAATACTCCGTTAAAAAGATATGATGCTTATCGTTATGGTAGACAGAGTGTTTCTATTACAGAAGCTTTCAGAATTAACAGATATCTTTCTGTTGGTTGGTCCGGGTATATAAATCTTTCAGATGACTCCCCTAACGGTAAAATGTTTCAAGAAAATGCGTTTATTGTTTCTGTTGGGCCGGATGATTGCAGATTGATATTTGGTTACGATTTTACAAGAGAAAGGACATACCTCGGGGTAAATGTCGCATTTGATCCTAAGGGAACTAAAATTGAATATGAAAAAATGGAAATAAAAAATCCGGAAAGACTTGGAAAAAAAGATACAGGTGAAGAAGAAGAACACCAAGTTGCTTTTGTTAAAACAAAAGAACGACCGCAAACTCCTGCATCGTTAAGAAGTAAAAATACAGTTTCAAAACCGGCAGTGTTACAATATGCAAAAGTGATTGAAATCGAAGATCCTGAGAGGGAAAGGATAGATTAAGGAATGGTTGTTGATAAGTTGAAAAAACTTCTTAAATATGGCAAAATTGCGGCAAAACGAGGTTTGACCCCTGGATATTCCGGCAATATGTCTATTCGATATGGAGATAAAATTCTCATTACTGCTACGGGATCTTCTAATGGTTTTTTGGATGAGGAAGATATTTCTCTAATTGATTTTGATGGCAATAATCTTGCAGGGAACAAACCTTCTAGTGAAAAATTTTTGCACATACGTTTTTACAAAGAACGTCCGGACATTAATGCCGTTTTACACTTTCATCCCCCATTTTTGACTGCTTTTGCGGCAGTAGGTGTAGAGCCTGATAAAAATGTTTTACCTGAGATTGTGTATGAATTTGGTCATATTCCATTGGCAGAATACGCGATTCCAGGATCTATTGAACTTGTGGAAAATACCGCAAAGTATTTTGTTGATCATGATATTATTTTGATGAAAAATCATGGAGTTATTGCGTGTGGTAAAAGTGTTAAAGATGCTTTTTTAAAAATTGAGACTTGCGAATCGTATGCAAAAATGATTTTAATGACAAAACTTTTAGGTAGTGTTAACACTTTAAATACCGAAGAAGTAAAAAAGATTTATGAATTAAGACAACAGTAAGAGAAGGAAATAATTGTGAGTATAACATTAGAAAACAAACAAGGACTTATCGCCGGTGACGGAACATTACCGATAAAAATGGCACAGTATGCTAAAGAAAATGGGTTTGAAGTTGTTTGCATATCTTTAGCTAAAGATAACTGTAATGAATTAAAAAAATATTGTTCAAAAGTCTATACCTGTCATCCGGGTGAAATAAACAGGATTGAAAGTATTTTGAAAGATGAAGGAATCAAACAACTTACTTTTCTTGGGAAAGTACATAAAAAAGTACTTTTAAAACTTCACAAATTTGATAAAAGAGCAATTGATATTTTAAAAGAAGCAGTAAGATTGAATGATGATAAGGTTATGCTACTTATTGTGGATGAGCTAGCAAAAATTGGTATAGAAGTTCTTGATCAGACAATTTTTATAAAAAATCTTATGATACCATCCGGAGTTCTTGGGACTCACAAGCCGTCTGAAGCTCAGATGGAAGATGTAAATTATGGTTTTTGGCTTGCAAAAGAAATGGGTAAGCTCGATGTCGGACAATCAGTTGTAATTAAAGACAAAATGATTATGGCTGTTGAAGCAATTGAGGGAACTGATGTTTGTATAAAACGGGGTGCGAAATTGGCTAAAAAAGGTGCCGTTGTTGTTAAAGTTTCAAAACCAAAGCAGGATAAAAGATTTGACATTCCTGTTATTGGTATGAAAACACTAAGAACAATGAAACACAAAAGGGCATCTTTAATAGCAGTCGAAGCTAATGAAACTATAATAGTTGAACAAGAAAAAGTCATAGAGTACGCAGATAAAAATAATATTGTAATTATGGCGGTATAAATGACTAAAAAAATATTTATAATATCGGGTGAATATTCAGGAAATATACATGCTTCAAATGTTGTAAAAGAGTTGCATAATATAGGTTCTGATGTCGAAATTGAAGGAATTGGCGGAGATGATCTTTCTTCTTGCGGGGTAAAACTCTTTGAACATATAAAAAATCTATCTTCCGTTGGGATTTCACCACAAATTTTAATAAAACATATTAAACTTGGTAAAGCCTTAATAAAATATTTAAAAGAAGATTTCAAACCAGATCTTGTTTTACTAATTGATTATGGCGGGTTTAATCTTACAATTGCAAAATATTTGAAAGAAATTGGTACTAAAATTTATTATTATATCCCGCCGCAAGTTTGGGCAAGCCGAAAATATCGTATTAAACGCATAAAAAAATATGTGGACAAAGTTCTTTGTATTTTTCCTTTTGAACCAAAATTGTATTCAAGTTATGGAATAGAAAATCACTATTGCGGGCATCCATTAATATCACAGCTCCCTTCTCCTGCCGGCAGAATTTCTTTTTTCAAAGCACACGGATTTGATACTGAAAGGAAATTAATTTCTATATTCCCCGGTTCAAGAGAATTTGAACTTCGCAATCTAATGCCGGTTTTTATAAATACGGCAAAAATTTTGCAAAAACGTCATCCTGAATTGCAATTTTGCATTTCTCATGCACCGAATTTGCAGGATGAAGTTTTTGACAAATATTTGGATAGTTCGTCGAATTTAAAAATTATCAAAGGTGAAAACCAAGCATTACTAAGCGTTTCAGATGCGTTAATTCTTGCATCCGGTACGGTTGCTCTTGAAGCTTGTTTGTACAAAACTCCTATGATAATTGCTTACAGAGGACCAAAAATTTTGTATTGGATTTATCTTCTCGTTAGATGTATAAAAAGAGTTTCTCTGCCAAACATAATTGCTGACAAATCCATAATTCCGGAAATTATTGAAGATGATGTAAAGCCGGAAATAATAGCAGATGAAATAGAAAAAATATTATATGATGAAAATGCCAGAAAAAATATGGTTGATGAGCTATCTAAAGTGAAAAACCTTTTATCATCCAAAAATTCAGCTCTTGAAGTTGCAAAGATTATAGATACTGAGTTATCTTTGTAACAATTTTTTAAAGCACAGGTTGTATTTGGCAATAAAACATCTATTTCGGCTTTATTATTAATGTCGGTGCAAAATTGACTGACAAAGTGTGCAAATCGGTAGCAATATGATGAATACAATTCCTTCAAATCAAAGGCAGGAAAAGTTTGGTAATGTTACGAACAGAACATCACCTGATAGATATTGGATTACCACTCAACCACAAAATCAAAATTCAAAAATAGAAAATAATACTCTTGGTGCCACAGTTAATGCAAATATAATACCTCCGATTATGACACCGGAACAAGCCCGCAAAACGCATAATTTAAAACTTATTGGAATATCAATTGCCGGAGCAACCGTTTTAACTGCGATTGGTCTTGTATTACTCCTGAAAGGCGGACCTAAAGGATTAACTAAGGGCTTTATAAATTTGAGAAATTCATTAGAAAGTAAAATCCAAAAGGCACGTCTTGAAAATCAAAAAAATCCTAAAATTAACAAGACTTATTTGTTTTTAATTAGAGTTATTGATACTTTGCTAACAAAAACAGAAGCCATTAATAATTTTACGACATTAAAAGATTTTGCTTTCAAAAATTTTATGAAGAAAAATTCTTTTACAGCTGGCATACATTCAAAGATAACTAAAATGTTTGAAAGAATAGGACGTCAAGCTGTTGTAAATGCCTACGAAGCTACCGAAAAATCATTTAATAACACTTCGGAATTAATCAAATTAATTGAAAAAAGAGTACTTTCATCCAATCCCAACGCAATTGTAGAGATTAACGGCGAGTCAAAAACTGCTGCACAGTGGCTGCAAAAACTTTCTCAAATGAATGATGAAATAGTAAAACTCTATGAAAGGAATTTTAATAGAAAAACTTTACTTGGCAGATACACTACGATAAAAGGTACTACACACAAATTAGAAAATGATTTTAATAATAGAGGAAATTTCTGGTTCTGGTCAAAAGATACGCTAAACAAATTTGTTGCAGAATCATCTATTTCTGAAGCCAAACAAGCATTGCAAAATTCTGTAAAAGGTTTTAGGCGAGCAATATCATATTCAACTGATGATCTTATTAAAGACTGCGAAGGATATATTTTGAATATAGCAAAAATGCTTGGCTACAATGATACAACACAAGTTGGTAGACTCAGATTGATAAGGCAGAACATTAATAAACTGGTAAAGATATCTGATATAAAAGAACAAAAAGCAATTAGAGATTCTATTTTCAAAGAAATTGACGAATTTACAAATGAAATTCTCGCATCATTAAAAGATAAAAAAATGCCTGTAGATGTTGCCCAGAAAATGCTTGAAGATATTCTAGAACTTCGTACAATGTTAAAAGATTTTCGCCAAGGGCAAGTTGAAGAAATACTTTCAATATACAAAAAACTGCTTTCTCCGCAAGAATACAAAGCATTAGAAAAATCTTATGAAAGAGCAATAAAATCAATGGATAAAGCCATACAAACAGAAACCGAAGATTTTGTAAGTAAATCACGGGATTTAACTTTAGGCAGTGCTCCTACCGATATTTTAACTGTTCTAGGTGCATTTGGAACTCTTGGTTACTGTCTTAAAGACTCAAACAGCAAGCAAGAACGTCAATCCGTACTTTTAAGGTACGGTATTCCGGCGATTGCCGGCATTGGCACGTCTTTGTATTGTAATGCAAAGCTTTTTGCAGGAACGAAATCCATGATTTTTGCAACGCTTTCAAGTATTGTCGTAGGTAAGATCGGATCTTACTCTGATAAAATGCTCAAAAAATATTACCTGCAAAAACAAGCATAATCCTTCAAATACAGTATGTAAACCCTTTTAAATTTTACTAAAATAACTGTATAAGGGGAGAATTATGGCAACAGGCAGCATAAGAGAGAAATTAGAACAACGAGAATATAAATATTTGAGCGATTTCGCGTCAAAATCAGCACAAGCAACTCGCAAAGAATATGAACAAAAATGCGACTTGCGTACTGAATTTCAGCGTGACAGAGATCGAATTTTGCATTCTAAAGCATTTAGACGTTTAAAACACAAAACTCAGGTATTTCTTTCTCCATTTGACGATCATTTTAGGACAAGACTCACACATACACTGGAAGTATCCCAAATTGGCAGAACCATAGCAAGGGCATTAGATTTGAATGAAGATCTTGTTGAAGCAATGGCACTAGGGCATGATCTTGGGCATACGCCATTCGGTCATTGTGGTGAAGGAGTTTTAAATGAATTAGTCGAAGGCGGATTTCATCATAATTTACAAAGTGTGAGAGTAGTTGAAGAACTGGAAAAACTTAATCTATGCAAAGAAACTATCGAAGGTATAAGAACTCATTCCTGGGGTTACAAACCAACAACTGCCGAAGGTAAGGTTGTTCAACTGGCTGATAAAATTGCCTATATAAATCACGATATTGAAGACTCAATTCGTGCCGGAGTTATTTCCGAAAGTGATTTACCCAAAGATTGTATCGCTTACTTTTCTTCAAACCAAAGCCGGAGACTTAACAAAATGATTTCCGAGGTTATTAAAAATTCAATTGGAACCGCCGAAATTTCTATGAGTGAAGAAGGTTGGGCTTATACAACAAAATTAAGAGAATGGATGTTTGATAATGTGTATATAAATTCTCCGGCAAAACTTGAGGAAGAAAAAGCAAAGCACGTGATAAAAGAACTTTTTCATTACTACTTAAAAAAAATAGAACCACTGTGTAAAGAGCAAAGAGCAGTTAGAATTGTTACAGATTATATTTCCGGAATGACTGATCGGTATGCTATTGAAAGATACAAAGAAAACTTTATTCCAAACGGTTTCAAAAATGGTTCTCAGGATGATTATTTGTTCAAACTTGCCAATGCTACAGATGAGTAAGGATTTAAATTTATGGATGTTCAATTTATATCAGAATATCTTGAATATATCGAAGTAGAAAAAGGTCTGTCGAGTAATACCATTGATGCTTACCGGCGTGATTTAACGTTTTTTTTGAAATTTTGTTCGGATAAGAAACTTTCAGAAATTGATAAAATTGAACGAAAAGATATAAATATTTACATCCTAAATCTCAGAGAAAAGGGTTTTAATCCTCGCAGCGTAATGAGAAAAATTGCTTCTTTACGAGGATTTTTTAAATGGTTAAGTGCAAATGAATACATTCAAAAAAATCCTACACAGCTCATTGAACAACCAAAACTCCCAAAAAGACTCCCAAAGGTTATAACTTTAGATGACATACTTACAATCTTAAATTCAGATTTAAATGAACCAGAAATAGTCATTATGGAATTATTGTACGGTTGTGGACTGAGAGTTTCCGAACTGGTTAATTTGAAAATTAGTGATGTTGAATTAAATTCAAAATTTGTAAAATGTTACGGCAAAGGTGGAAAAGAACGTATTGTTCCATTCGGTAAAAAAGCACAAAATGCTTTGAAAAAATATTTAAAAATTCGGGATATGATTATTTTGAAAAATAACATATCTTCAAAAAAACTTCTTTTAAAAGAAAATGGTAAAACTATTACAAGACAAGATATTTATAATTTTATAAAAAAACAGGGAGAAAAGATTCACAAACATATTTCTCCACATACTATGAGACACTCTTTTGCAACTCATTTACTTGAAAATGGTGCAGATTTAAGAGTTGTTCAAGAACTTCTTGGTCATAGTGATGTATCTACAACACAACTATATACGCATATCACGAAAAAACGCCTTAAAGAGGTCTATTTTGCAATAAATAATTAATCAATTTATAATCAAAGAGGCACCGCCAAAGGCGGTGCCTCTTTGATTATTGTGTCTTTGTATTATTAGCTTAACGCCATTAATGCTTTTACTGAACGAGCATTTTCTTTTACTTCATCTTCAAAGCATTCATTGGATATAGTGTTTTCAAGAACTTTCATTGCTTCTTCTTTATTTTCTAAAGATAGGAGTTCATTAATTGTACTCATAGCAACAAATGTGGACATGTCATTTATACCTTTACCTCTGTTTGAAATAACAACAGATAACGAATCGTGTTCATTTCTTTTTACGAGGGCTTTTGATGTTAATTCTCTTACTTCATCAATCGGAGAATTGGTGCCAATTTCTTCCAATACGGCAACTGCGTCGTGACTCGGGTTTATTGTTAAAGAGTCAATAATCTCTGTAACTCTGCTAAAATTTTTGTTATTGTTAAAATCTCTCATCTTATCCTCCTCAAATTACGCTGCCTTTAACATATCTGCTTCTAAAGCTGCAAGTGCTTCTGTTAACATCGGTTTAACTTCTGTTACCGGATCTAACTTGGCAAGTTTTATGACTTCTCTTTCATGTGATTTTCCAAACAGAGTCGAAATATCTGCTGTTAATACATTTTTCAAACCGTCAAATCTGATTTCTCTACTTCCATATTCAGAAATCTTATGCCATGTATTTACAATACTATTTTTCATTCTGGTACCAAATGCATTAATAGCTTCGATACCTTCTTGTATTTTGCTTCCAAAATTAGATATTGAACCAACCAGTGTTGAATAAATTCTTTTTGAACCGGCATTTAGTTTACCTGTAAAACTAATTTTATCGCTATTATGATTTTTACTTGATTGGAAAACATCTTCCATCAAAATATTTTTTTGAAAATTAGATTTTGCGAACGAATCCGTCCTATTTGAATTTCTTGCTACCTCGTTTTCGGTGCGGGTAGAATTGAAAATTCGGCTACGTAACATACTAATTTTTTCTACTGTTGACATATTTACCTCTTTCTTAAACTATATCCACTCATCAAGTCTACCATACCGGTTAATTATTAAATCCACCTTTTGTATGATTTGTGTTAAAATTTATATATGAAGTATAAAAATTTGGAAGAGTTAATTGAAGTTATTGCAAAATTACGTTCACCTGAAGGATGTCCTTGGGATAGGGTACAAACCCACGAAAGTCTTAGACCAAACATGCTTGAAGAAGCTTATGAAGCCGTGGACGCAATTGATGATAAAGATATGGCTCACCTGAGAGAAGAACTTGGAGATGTACTTTTGCAAGTTTTATTACATTCTCAAATAGCTTGTGAAAACGGTGACTTTGATATTGAAGATGTGGCTAAGGAATTAAAAGATAAACTTATTCATCGCCATCCGCATGTTTTTGGTACTACTAAGGTTGCTGATGCTGATGAAGTTAAGAGAAATTGGGATTTACTCAAAGCAGAAGAAAAAACAGAAAGAAAATCCGCAATGGACGGTATTTCAAGATCCCAGGCGGCATTGATGTCAGCACAGAAAATATCTAAAAAAGCGGTTAAAACGGGCTTTGAATGGCCGGATGAAAATTCTTTGTATGAGTGTTTTTATTCTGAGATAGAAGAATTTAAACAGGCAAAACAAGAAGGTGATAAGCTACATATGGAAGAAGAGTTTGGAGACATATTATTTGCAGCTGTAAACCTTGCCAGATGGAACAAAATTGATGCAGAACAGGCTTTGTTAAAAGCTAATAAAAAATTTGAAAAACGTTTTCGCAAAATGGAAGAACTCTCAACAAAGCCGTTAACGGAATATTCATTTGAAGAGTTTGATGCACTCTGGAAACAAGCGAAAAAACATCCACATTCATAAAAGAATGTGGATATCAAAACATTTCCTTTACCTTGTTTAAACAAGGTAAAAGAGTAAATTCAAACTAGCCTCCTACACAAACAACGCGGATATCGGAGTTACTGCGGCTGCGGTCGTCGCTGTCGTAGCCCCATCCCGTGTTCGAACTGCTGAAGTAGCGGTTCCACGCATTGCCCGAGTCGTACTCGAGGCCACCCCAAAGGCCGAACCACGAAGCGGAGTCTTCTATGCCCAGCTTGGCTGTTACGCTCTTATCCCAATTGTTTGCTGTTGGGTTTGTATAGTTGTAATCTTCCGATTCGCTAATTGAATTGTCGTTGTATATTGCCTGAGCTATTTTTGCCAGTTCACTTGCTTTTGGTAATCTGCCTCCTTGGTTCTTACACTCAACCATTGCCCCTACCCAGTAATCATCGTTGTTATTGTATTCGCATGATTTGATTGCTTCGTAGCCGGATTTTCCAATGTAGTCACTACAACTAACACCTGTAGGAACTTTAGCCTGGCTGATTATCTTCACTCCGCCTATCTCTATATAAGAATCTTTTAGTTTTGCTCCATTAAATGAGATAAGGTCGTTTCTTGTGTGTTCATCGCCACCGTAAAGATTTGGTTTTCTGGAGCCGTTGAAGTCATAAATACCCGCTACACAACTGTGGATTTGTTTATTATCTACCTTTACACTATCAGGATCTGAGATACATTTTTTATCATAAGATAATATTATCGGTGTACCGTCTCCTAATACT
>JAFUUC010000055.1 GCA_017471365.1 bacterium | reverse complement strand
TACATGAAGATTACAAAGATCTGCGACGGAACTAATACCGCGTTTAGTGAATGTATTCCGTATAGTGAAATAACATACAACAATGGAACAGAAGATAAAACTGTTGAAATTACTAAATTAAACACAGCGGATTCTTTAGGATTAGGAACAGTAACTGATGAAGAAGAATTTATGGCTCCGGTTGCAATGGTATTAGCAGACGGTACCCCTATGATTCTTACATATAACAAGAACTGTATATCTGATCCTGATAGCATAAAATCTGATAACAAAAAGATACACTCATGTGTAGACGGATTGTATGATCTAAATGGCAGCCGCATGCCAAATAGAGTGGGAAAAGATTTGACTGCTATGAACAAAGCTTCAATAAATATCGCAGAAGGTCCTGCTGTCTTAGCAACAATAGCGGGTTATGACATTATTAAACTGGCAGATACACCACCAGCAAAAGACTGTGAAACTTACAAAGGAAATTCTAAGTATCCGGAGATAACCCACTGCCCATTCTCAGGAGAAAGCGACTACTGGGTAGGAGCATTGGTAACGTGTAAGGAAATGGGAGGTCACTTGCCAAGCATGGAAGAACTAGCTAACATAGCTAAAGTAGTATACCCATCAGCAGCAGGTTCAATTAGTGCATACGACGATGGTGTATCCGCAAGTTGGGATACTACTGAGGTAGCAAAACTGGGCATTGACCCTTCTTCTGTTTCGTACTTCCCCATGTTGTCGTCAGAGGAGGAGTCGGCTACGAGCTATAGCTCTCTCAGGCGCGACTTCACTAGTGGTGGCACGGGCGGTGATGGCAACGCCGGTCGTAATAACGCTGGATCCATGTTCGTTTGCCTGGCAGATAATTAATATTGTGTGCAATAATTTTTTCTTTGTGTATAATAAGTATACGTAATAGAAAAAGGAGGGGCGGATGGCAGCATTGACCGCAGCAGAGGGTATAATTACCAAGGTTATCGGGCCGGTAATTGATGTTGAATTTTCAGACGGAAATTTACCTAATATTTACTCGGCACTTAATATTTTTAGTGAAGATGGGACTAAGATTGTCGCGGAAGTTCAACAAATGTTAGGATCTAACAGGGTTAGAACTGTTGCTATGTCGTCAACTGACGGACTCAAACGCGGGATGAAAGTTATCAATACAGGCGAACCTATAAAAATCCCTGTTGGGAATGCAATTCTTGGAAGGATTCTCAATGTTACCGGTGATGCTGTTGATAATGAAGGACCTATTGAGACTGACACGTATTTGCCAATTCACCGTGACGCTCCAAAACTCGTTGATCAAAATACTGATGTTGAAATTCTAGAGACTGGTATAAAAGCGATTGATTTGCTTCAACCTTATCAAAAAGGGGGTAAGATAGGTCTTTTTGGTGGTGCAGGCGTTGGTAAGACGGTTTTAATTCAAGAACTTATTCACAATATTGCAATGGCACATAATGGTGTTTCCGTTTTTGGCGGTGTAGGTGAAAGAACGCGTGAGGGAAACGATTTATGGAATGAATTTAAGGAAAGTGGTGTTATTAATAAAGTAGGTTTGATATACGGTCAGATGAATGAACCGCCGGGAGCAAGGATGAGGGTTGGTTTATCTGCTCTTACGGCTGCTGAATATTTTAGAGACTATTCTAAACAGGATGTACTTTTATTTATAGATAATATTTTCCGCTTTACTCAAGCGGGATCGGAAGTTTCTGCGTTACTTGGACGTATGCCTTCTGCGGTCGGATATCAGCCAACACTTGCCACTGAAATGGGCGAACTTCAAGAGCGTATTACTTCTACAAAAGATGGTTCTATTACTTCTGTGCAAGCAATTTATGTTCCGGCCGATGACCTTACTGATCCGGCTCCGGCAACAACTTTTTCGCATTTGGATGCTTCTACGGTATTGTCAAGAGAAATTTCTTCTCTTGGTATTTATCCGGCAGTTGATCCTTTGGCTTCAAATTCCAGAGCATTAGATCCGAATATTGTTGGAGATGAACATTACGAAACAACCAGAAAAGTTCTTGAAATTTTGCAAAAGTATAAAGATTTGCAGGATTTGATCGCAATTTTGGGTATGGATGAGTTGTCCGAAGATGATAAACTCACCGTAAATCGTGCAAGAAAAATTCAAAGATTTTTATCTCAACCATTCTTCGTTGCTGAACAATTTAGCGGTAATAAGGGTAAATATGTTAAAATTGATGATACTGTAAAGGGCTTTAAGGAAATTATCGAAGGTAAATATGATGATCTTCCTGAACAAGCTTTTTATATGGTAGGTACTATTGATGAGGCGGTTGAAAAAGCAAAAACAATGAAGGAATAATTATGAAACTGAAAATCATAACACAGGAAAAAGTTGTTTTTGATGAATCCGCAGACGAGATATACACACGCGGAGTGGATGGTGAGTTTGGACTTTTACCAGGACACGTTCCTGTAATGGCTGCATTAGACATAGGAGTTACACGTATTAAAACTAACGGATCAACCATGATGTTTGCAACTATGGGAGGGATTTTGCAGTTTAAGGATGATGAATGTCTTATTTTAACAAGCGACGCTATGGCAGGAGATGAAATTGATGAAATGCGGGCTAAAGAAGCTCTAAGTCGTGCAAAAAAACGTTTGAAAGAAGCAAAGGCAAGAATTGATGCTAAGCGTGCCGAGGCCGCCATTGCAAGAGCTGAAGCCAGGTTAAAAGCAAAACTCGGAGACCAAATTCATATAAGCGAGGGGTAAATTTAAGGGTGAAGGATTATGTCTAGTCTGTTTTTATGGCACTCCAAGCTTTTACGTCTCCCCGTTCGTATTTGATCAGGTAATAATTCCCGTCGGAGTTATATTCCATTGTCGCTTCCTGAAAAATTTCTTCTTCCTCATTAACAGGTGGCATTCCTGATCTTGCTCTCTTTTTGTTTGTTTTTGCAATTTCTTTATCTTGTTTTTTCTTGCGTTTGAGGGCTTTTGAGTCCATAATTTGAGATTTTTCAGATGTTTCAATTTCAAGTTTGAAAACCGGCATAATAGCAACAGGTTGTTTACCTTGTATTAAGATAAGAAAATCTTTTTCGTCAGATATAGCCAATTCATAATGACCTGGTTGAATATAATTTCCTTGTCCATCCGTAATTTTATCAACAATTGATAATGTAGGATATGATGATTCTCGCAAACTGTAACGATAAAGAGATTGTGTTCCCGGCATAACCCCGGCACTAATTGTCGGGTATTGAGGATATGCACGAGTTTCTGAGTGCATCATTATATTCTCAACATACATTCCTTCAAGCATTTAAATTCTCTCCAATAACTTTTTAATGCTATTTTTGATTTCAGCAAAAGTTTTTCCGAGTGCATTCTCACTTCCGATAAAAATTAATGATATGTATTTTTGAGAATTTCCTAAATCATTTTCTTTTAGCAGTAGCCTATAAGCTTCTCTCATAAGACGTTTCAAACGATTACGTTTTACGGCACGCTTATGAACTTTTTTACTTACTACAAAACCGACTTTAGTTGGAAAATCTTCTTTTTTTTCTAACCCTGCAAACAAAGTTACTCCACCCGAATGGGAGGAGTGCTTAATCCTGTATGTAGCTTTAAAAGCAGATCTTTTTTTAAGGCGATATTGTTTAGGTAACAATTATGCTCTTTCTTTAGCTGTGATTGCTAATTCATGACGACCCTTTGCACGGCGTCTGTTAATAACTTCCCTACCGCCAGGAGTAGCCATTCTTGCTCTAAAACCACTTACTTGTTGTCTTTTTCTTTTAGTACCTTCTAGTGTGCGTTTCATTTTTTATATTCCCTTTGCTATTTATTTATCGTATAATACTGATGTTATAGTAAAAAAACTCATTAGTCAACAATTGACAGAAAGAATAGTTAAATATTATGAAGAAAAATATAGGTTTTATCGGTTGCGGGAAAATGGCAAGTGCAATTATATCCGGCATGCAAGGGGAAAACATTACAGCTTCTGAAGCGACTTTAGAATTGGCACAATTAGCACAAAAAAGGTTAAATATTCGTGTAATTTGCGATAATAAACAACTCATACAAAATTCAGATATAATTTTTATTGCAACAAAACCTAATAATGTCACAGACGTTTTGCAAGAAATTTGTGAATATGCTTCAAATGACAAATTAATTGTTTCTATTGCAGCGGGAGTAAAAATTGAAACAATTGAAAATATTTTACCAAAATCGAGAATAATAAGAATTATGCCAAATACCCCGGCATTGGTAAAACTAGGGATGTTTGGGATTTGTGCCGGTAAAAATGCCCTCGAAGAAGATATTTTTACTGTCGAATCTCTTCTCAATCCAATCGGCAAATGTATATGTGTAGAAGAAGCTCAAATGGATATAGTAACCGCGATTTCCGGTTCAGGTCCTGCGTTTTTTTATCAGGTTATAGAAGATATGGCTCGTGCAGGTGAAAAATTAGGACTTGAATATGATAAATCTCTTATTCTTGCGACTCAAACAGCACTTGGTTCTGCTCAAATGATTTTTAATCGTGGTGAAACTACTGTTCAAACTCTTATAGATAACGTCGCAACAAAAGGCGGATGTACGTTTGTGGGTATTCAAGAAATGAAATCCGGAAAATCAAACGAATTATTCTACAATGTAATAGAAAAAACAGTCAAAAAAGCTTGCGAGTTGGGAAAATAAGAATATATTGCTATCAAATTCCCCTTAGAAATGCATGTCAAAGTGAGGAGGTCTGCCATTAATCTTTTCATCCTCCAAACGTAACGCTGATCCTATTGTAAAATTCTGTGCTTCGACTTTGTTAATTTCAAAAGCAAGGTCACCATTAAAAACAACTTCGTTCTTTTCTAAAAATTCAAACAGCGGAGCCGCAGGTGCTTTAATTAAGCCTTCGAGTGTTTCTCCCGCCTGCTGAATTGTTCGCTCCGGAACTGCTACATTCAATCCGAAAGGTTTGTATGGTCTGTTAAAGTTGAATTGTGACTCTGCCATCTCATAATCCTTTAGTTACTAAGATATTGTTCTAGTCGGCTTAATTGACGAAAAAGTTTAATTTATAGGCGGAAATATTAATTTATGTTACAATCATAATATGAAGCAATTAAAAGACTTTGAACAAGAATTGAATAAGTGTTCCAAGTGTGGTTTGTGTCAGGATGTTTGTCCTATTTTCAAATTAAATAAAAATGATTGTGCGGTGAGTAAGGGTAAATTTACTATGCTGCACGGAGTTACTAAAGGTGATTTAACATTATCAAAAAACATAAATAAATACCTTGATATGTGTCTAAAATGCGGGAAATGCACCGCTTTTTGTCCGGCTGGCATTGATGCTTGTGAAATTATAAATACGGCAAAAATTGAATTTATGAATAAAAGTTACACAACTTCTATCTTACAATTTATTCATAAAATTTTTATGTTGTTTGTGAAATTTTGTGCAAATATAACAAAACCCCTGCGTCCGACTCTTAAAAAAGCCGAAAATCCTAAAATGGTACTCCTTTATTTTAAAGGTTGTGTCAATAACGTTCTACCAAATACAGACAAATATTTAAATAAAATATTTAAGGGACTTCCTGTTGATATTGTTGAACCGGAATTTGACTGCTGCGGTTTGCCATTTCTTTCGGATGGTTGTATCGAAAGCTTTGAAAAGGTGGCAAAGAGTAATATATCAAAGTTTGACTGCAAATATGATTATCTTGTAACAGACTGTGCAAGCTGTGAAAGTACAATATTAGATTATCCTAAATATGTTAAAGATTTTGAATTATTACCTTCAAAATCAATTAATTGGGGCAATTTGATAGCTTTTTTAGATATAAAATTTGTATTTAAAAAAAATATGAAAATAACGTTTCATAAGCCCTGTCATCTAAAAAACGATGTTTTCTTAAATAAAATTCTGAAAAATTGTACAAATATTGAATATTTTAAAATGCAAGACTATGACGAATGCTGCGGTTTTGCAGGGAGTTTTATCCTTAAGAATAATAAAATTTCAAAAGAATTAATGAAAAATAAGGCTAAAAGTGTTATAAATAGCGGTGCAGACTATGTCATAACAAGTTGTCCGGCATGTATTATGGGACTAAATTATGGTCTAAATATGATGAACAACCGCAAAGTAAAAGTTCTAAGTTTGTTAGAGTTGCTTGCAATGGCTGACGAAATTAAATATTAAGTTTTATTAAGTTGAGTTCTTCTAAAAAGGCAATTTTTTCATATATATAAACTTTATATACATGAGAGTACAAAAACGAGGATGTTTAGCTTATGGTTACTTCATTGCAAAATTATACTTTTAGTGGCGGATTAATGTCTACTTCATTTAGCCGCGGCGGATATACTACGAGAAACAGAGGGACTTCAGCGGGTTCTTTTTCACCTCCGGTGCTTAGTTATACAGCTCAGACCAGAACTACAGCATGGCAGGATGTGGGTACGGGTTTATCGGCATTGGTTAATACTGCTGCTAAAGGATCCGGTAAAACTCCTTTTCAGGTAATTGGCGATGTTGGAAAGGGCATATGGGGTGGTTTGACGAAAGCATTCAACTGGGTTTGCGGTTTATTCAAAAAAGGTTCATAAATATTATCTAGTAAAGAGGAACGATTTAGTTCCTCTTTTTTAAATTGATTTCTTGACAAAGAGTTTTGATTATGTAGAATAGTTGGTGTCGAAGTGAATATTGGGACATCGCCAAGTGGTAAGGCAGCTGGTTTTGGTCCAGCCATCTCGGAGGTTCGAATCCTTCTGTCCCAGCCAATTGAGAACTCCTTTAGTGGAGTTCTTTTTTTTGAGAAGGATGAGAACCTCAAAGTATAGGTTTTCAGGACAGTTGTGATTGGAGTTTTTAGGTAAATATGCCTAATTACAGGGCGATAGAGGCAGGTTTATAGCCTTGAGATTTACCGGACTATTCTTGCACTTTTGTCACAAATTTTGCACTCTTTTGCACCGATATTTTTTGTTTTCAGCATGTTTTATGCCATAAACCCCTAATATATTTGAACATTTGCCTCGTGCAATTTTATGCAACAAAGTGCAAAAATAATTTATCTTTTAGTTTAAGATGTGTCGAAATGTCTCTGAGATTGAGATGCGTAAGCCGGTGTGAAGTCACAGTGCAGCGTTGCGAGAGCAATGCTGGCAGGTGACGAAACACTACGATGCCGCCGTTTCAAATCTGTGATTTGACAGGCGGAAAAGAGATTTAGGACTTGATTTATTTCGGAAGGTGAGTGATGAATGTGTGTGAGGTAATTTTATTATGGCAAACTTCACACCTGAAAAATATAAACAAATCGCACTCGCAAGACTTGATATAGTTCACAAATGGCTTGAGTTTAGGAAGCAATCTCAAAATAAACTTCAAGCCGATTATGATTTTGTGAAACTTCATAATACATCAAATTCTCACCTTTTTGAGATTTTAGGTAAAATATCCCGTGGCAGTTTGCATCGTTGGTATGCGATGTTAAATGGAACGGAAGATTATACAAAACTTTTGCCACAATATAAATATTCAACTGTTCGGGAATACCGAACTGTGCTGAATGATGAAGAAATAAAAATATTTATGGGTTTACTTTTACACCCAAATAGATTATCTATCGGAAAAGCAATTGCACTTACAAAATACAAATTAAAAGAGCAGGGGCAGGATTTTATTCCTGCGGATATTACATTTCGTCGTTATGCAAAATGGTTTAAGGATAACAATTACGACAAATGGATTCTTGCAAGAGATGGAGAAAAAGCATTATCAGATAAAGTTGAACCATACATAAAACGTGATGCAAGTTTGCTTGAAGTTGGGGATATTCTTGTGGCTGACGGACATAAATTAGCGTTTCAGGTAATAAATCCGTTTACAGGCAAACCCTGCCGAGCAACACTTGTCGGATTTTTGGATTGGAAATCTACAGCATTAGTCGGGTATGAGATTATGCTTGAAGAAAATACGCAGTGTATAGCATCAGCTCTGTGTAACGCAATAATAAACATAGATATGATTCCAAAAATTG
Source organism: bacterium (assembly GCA_017471365.1). Classification (GTDB taxonomy): domain Bacteria; phylum Cyanobacteriota; class Vampirovibrionia; order Gastranaerophilales; family Gastranaerophilaceae; genus Zag111. The sequence continues at coordinate 9,042 of JAFUUC010000055.1, read as the reverse complement.
TTTATCAGGATAACGGCAGAGCTTTTAGGGCAAAATATTTTACTGATGATAAAGGTTTTACAGAACTTGGTTTTCAGGGGTTATACTCAAAACTTGGAATAGAAACAGTATTTGCAAAACCGTATAATGCCCGAGCGAAAGTAATAGAGAGATTTTTCAAAGAGTTTCAGGAAGGATTTGAAAAATTATTGCCTAGTTATATCGGCTCATCAATAAATAATAAACCTGCTTATATGATGAGAAATGAAAAGTTCCATAAAAACTTACACAGTGAATTTATACCAACAATTGAAGAAACAATAAAAATGATTGATATGTGGTTGAATTTTAAGAATTCGCAACCCTGTCCGAATGCTCCGTATAAAACAATTGCAGAAGTTTTATCGGAAAGAAAAAGACAAAATATTGATATTAATACACTTGATGATTTGATGCTAGCAACCGAAGTTAAAACAATCCAAAGAAACGGAATCAGATTTCTAAATTGCGATTATTTTGATGAAAGATTATATGGTTTCAAAAGCAAAGTTTTCATAAAATACAACCTTTTTGACCTGACTAGGATTAAAGTTTATACCTCAAAAGGCGAATATTTATGCACCGCAGAAAGAGTAACAGAAACCCATCCGATGGCAAAACTATTGGGTGATGTCAAAGATTATGAAGATTACAAGCAGAAAATTGTCAGACAACGGCAACTGAAAAAGAAAACAGTTGAATCCGTGAAAAAATATCTTGAAATGGAAGATATAAAACTACTTGAAACACAAATGGGACCTGTTGAAATTCAAACCGTGTTCAAAACGGATTCAAAAAGGATTCAAACGCTGTTCAAAAATAATTCAGAAAAATATGAGTATCTGATAAAAAATGCCCCGAATAATTCTTGGATAACAGAATTCAAAAATACAAAGGAGTACAAGCTTTTGTATGAATAGCGGCTTGCGAGCAGAGGGCCAAACGTGAGCGTACCCGTTTAACGCGAGCAAGCCAAGAAAGGACAACACATGAATAAAACATTTATAAAAACGCAGAATGTCAAAAATTTTATCGGACTTGTTGAAAATTTGATAAATAAACCCAAAAATATTCCCAAAATGGGACTTGTTTATGGTGAGCCAGGACTTGGAAAATCGCAAACAGCTTTATGGCTTGCGTGTAAATATGACGGTATTTACCTGCGTGCATCAAATCTTATGACAGGCAGATGGCTTTTGGAAGAAATGATCAAAGAGCTTGATGAGATACCAAGATTTCTGACTTCGGATAATTTTAATATTGTTGTCAAAAGGCTGAAAAATAACCCACAAGTAATTTTTATTGATGAGGTTGATTACCTGATAAATAACTATAAAAGTATAGAAATTCTAAGGGATATTCACGATGAAACCGGCAGCCCGATAATTTTTATCGGAATGGGGTTTGCACACAGGAAACTTGAAAGATACAAACACCTTTATGACAGATTTTCAGAGATTTTAAAGTTTGAAACATTCAAAGTAAATGATTTATCTCAAATAATTGAGCAGCTTTCGGAGGTTACATTTATTCCGGATGCGATTGAGTATATTCACACAAAATATAATCGTTTCAGGCAAATAGTTCAGCTGATAAATCAAATAGAAACATTTGCCAAAGATAATAGTTTAGCAGAAATTACAAAAGAAATTATGGAGCAGATTATATGAAGCGGATTTTCGGTAGGGCGCCGTGTGAGCGTAAGCGAACCCAGCCCGTAAGGTGTCGGTCGGACGTTACTCCGCCGACACCCCGAATAATCCAAGACAGAAAGGAACAAAAATGAATATACACAAACTTGCAAAACACTTAAAAGAATTTGCGCTTGATGAAATTGAGATGATTGCGGAGTGTGATTGTAAAACGGAACTAGAACAGCTTTTGAACGAGGGTAAATTGGTATTTGAACAGGGCTTGTATCGTTATATAGAAAAAGATAACGATGTTGATTATGCAGTATTCACAAACAAAAAATATTCCAGGAAATCAATGGATATAAATAATGCCATAAAATATTTTATGAATAACTATGTGCAAAAGAATTGCAAAAAAGGTACTGCTAAAAATTATAATACCTTGTTTAAGCACATAATTTTACCATTTTTTAGAGATAAAGAGATTTCAAAAATAAATATAAATGATATTAAGAATTTTTATTTGTACTGTTCAAATCAAAACCTGAAACCACGCAGAATAAAAAATTCCTTAGCATTATTAAACCAATTGTTAAAATATTTTCGCCAATTAGGATACATAAAAAATGACCTAAATTTTCAAGTAAAAAGACTGACAGATAAAAACAAATTTAGTATTAACAGAATAAATTTTATATAAAAACATGTTTTTAATTTTTAAGTTGACAAGTTTTTAATAATTTGTTATTATATTTATGCAAACAGGAGATTTATATGTATAAAAAAATAGTTAACTTTATAAAAAATAATATGAATTCTAATACTGAACAATTTAGTATGCGAATTCCAAGCGATTTGAAAAAACCTTTAGAAAAGAAAGCAAAATCTTTGAGATTGCCTTTACCGGATTATGTAAGAGCAATTATGTTAAATTCGATTTTGCCGGAAGTTTTAGACTCAGAATTAAAAGAAGTAACCTGTGAATGGATTACAAAACAAGGTAAAGATTCTATCGAGATTCATTTTGGAGAAAAGATAAAAAGATTAAAAGAAATAGTTGAAATAGCATCCTATGCAATTGAAGAAACCGAAAAGCTTCAACAAAAATTCATTGATATCGAGGTCGAATATTTAAATGAAATAAATAGCAAATTACACTAGTCGACTACAATTTAAGCTACAAAGGAGGTAAATATAAATAGCAAAAAATAATTAATTTTTCAAATTATCCAAAATAGGTTCAATGTATTGTGAACCGAAAATTATCAAATCAAATATGACAATTAGCATAAATGCTATTATGCCAACATTTTGCAGTGCTGTAATTTTTTTATTGCAGAGATATTTTGGGTTGCTTATTTTGATAGAAAAAATCAATTCAACAAAATATATCAAAATACAAGTCAAAAATATTAGGATACTCAACAATCCTATTATATGAAACAGTAAAATCAATCCAAATAGCGAAGATTTTGTTAGTAAACCTATTATTAGCATAACTATAAACAATATTAATTCTAATAAGCCGCAAGCGCACAAAATATTAAAAGCATAAGATTGTCGTAAACGATTTAAAAACATAGTTATATTATACAAAAAAAAGGAGAAAAAACAATGAATGGTACAACAACTCAAAAGCAATTTGACAATGAAATGAAAGCCCTATCGATAGGTGTTTACAAAGGAAATGAAAAATCAATTCCAAAAGATTGGATTAAAGTTTCAGAATATGATAAAAAGAGCGGATTCCACGGCGAAGCTTTCTACAAAAATGGGAAAGTTGTAATTGCTATGCGTGGAACTGACGACAAAGGTGATTTAGCAAATGATATAAATATGGCAAAGAAAAAACTCCCAAATCAATATGCTGATGCACAAAAATTTTATGAAAAAGTTAAAAAAGATTTTCCTAACCAAGAAATTGTTTTTACAGGTCACTCATTGGGCGGTAGTTTAGCACAGTTGATGTCAAACAAAACTGGACACGAAACAGTTACATTTAATGCTTATGGTGTGAGAGATATTTTACAAGGAAACGTTAGAGATAATTTAGAGAATATAAGAAATTACGGAAATATAAACGATACTGTTTTTAACAATAATATTGATAATCAACTTGGTTATACATATGTAATTAAAAAGAATTATGACTACGATTCCATAACAAAAGGAACAGAGGGATATATTGGAGGTTTAGACCCATATTTTCACCATAAAGCAGAATGGATGGGAGATTTAGAGGATGCCGTTGAATACAAACCAAATCGTTTGGAAGGACGAGTTAATATGGATATTGATTTTAAAGATATTGATACTAACAGAGTATTCACAAATGAAGAAATCGGACAAATGTCTCCGGATGAATATTCAAGATTGGAAAATTTTATAAATCAACAAATAGCAGAAGGTAAAGTTATGCCAGAGGCCCAAGCAAAACAACAAGTACAAACCGGAGATTTAATTTATGTAAATTCATATACACGTTCTGATGGCACGGAGGTAAAAGGATATTACCGAAGCAAACCTAGTATTTAGTTATGTAAATAGTTCGATCTTTTATAGGTCGAACTATTCATTTTAAAAAGGAGATACTATGACAAAATTAGATAAATTAAAACAGGCAGAGCATTTGTATGTTTATGATAATCAGCCACTTGATGTTATTGGAGCAAAACTTGACCTTTCACGCAGAACTTTATTCTATTGGAAAAAGGAATATGAATGGGATAAAAAGAGGTTTGAAAAAGGCAGAGAACAGGAATTATTTAATCGTGAACTGCTGAATTTTGCGCAAAAAATAATGAATAAAATTTCAACTGACATTGACAATAATCAACAAACCCCACAAGCAGAAATGTATTCACTGATGAACATTTTGAAAAATCTACCACAGGTAAAACAACATACTGATTCTTTACAACATGAGCAAAAGCAAAATTCCAAAAACTTTCTATCACCTGAGCATGTTAGACAAATTGAAAGAGAAATTTTGGGAATGGAATAGAAAATTAAAGTTTATAAATTGTAAAATAGTTAAAAATTAAATATTTTCGCAAGTTATTTTCAAAAATACAGAAAAATGCCCAATTAGTCGGGGAAAATGTGTCCGATTTTTCTGATTAATTTTAGTTACACTTCAAATGCGAAATTTTGAGAACTTCGTTCAATAAATTTTCAATAAATCCATATGATTAGTCGGGGGAATTTCCCCAATTTTTATATGAATAATTAATAATAAATTTTTATCCTGCCATCTTATATTGAGGATATGCTAATTTATATTCATCAACTAATTTTTTGCAAGCAGCAAATTGACCTGTTGAACAATTCCAAGTACCATCATCATTGAGTTCTTGATGAATTGCATCTGCAAGTGACGGATTTAATTGTTCTGCTTCGTGCCACAATGCTTGAGCTTCCTGTGGAGATGTATATGCTTCGTGAGCAATGTACGGCTTTCCTTCAAGAGCATTCATTAAAGATTTACCGTTTGATGATTGTCTTGCGTATTTACCTGCAATATCTGCAATAGCATTTTGTACATCTTCGGATACTTCTCGTTCAAAATACATTGTTATTGGGTCGTGACGAGTTGTATATCCTTGTAATGATTGAGGTGTTTTATATGTACAATCAGGCATGTTTATTTTGACAGTTTGACCGTTTGCATTTACATAAGTTCCGGTTGCACATAATCTATCTAATTCTGCAAGTAAATTTTTGTCAGCAACAACATTTAAACTAATTCTATCAGCAACTCTTGATGCATCAACAGGTCTGTGACCTTTTTGGTATCTAAAGAACCAACCGCCGCTTTCGTAAATATTAACATTTGTATTATTTGCCAAATCTGCATTAGTTATATTTCCACTTACGCTTTCTTCTAAAGAATAATTTGCTCTGCGTAAGTTTCTGTAATTATCATCAATCATATTTCTGAAATCACCATAATTTGCATTAGCGAATTTTTGTTGTAATTGTGGTGAATATTGTGCTGCGTAATCAGGTTTAGTCGAGTTTAAAGTTGTACCGTTTCTTGACATATCTGTTATATAAATTTCACCATTTATTTTCTCAACTTTCAGATGTTGCCCTGATACAAATTCATTATTAATTCTTACATCATTTACTCCATTTACTTCACGGCCAATAATGAATGAATCTCCGTCACGCATTGCATTAAATTTTGTTTCAAAATCTGCGAAATTAATATTTACTTGGTCGCCAAGTCGGACTGATTCCATTGAGCTTACTTTTTGTTTTGTTCCTCTTTGAAGTTTTACATCTGTTTCTACTAATTGAACTTCGTTAGTTTCAAGATCCATAATGTAAACATTATTTTGTTGAGGTCTTATATTATTTGCTTTTTGCTCTAATTGTGCTTGCAAACGAGTTTTTTGTGAACATTCAGGCATTTTATCAAGCCATTTTTGTACTTTTGCAATGTCCTGCGGAGTTTTTGCTCTGTTTATATTATTACTGATTTGCCCCATTTCCATTCTTTCTTGTGAAGTTGGTTGACGCATTTCGTTTATCGGCACTTCTTTAGCTTGTGAGAATTTTTGCCCCGGAATAGATTGCGGATTTGATGGATCAAAATTTAGCCAAGGATCATCCGCAGGAGTCATGTCGTGTGCTAAATATTGACCTTCACCACGATTGCTATCGTATGCAGCATGCATTAGACGATTTTCTTCAGGGGTATAAATTCTATCTTTAAGCTTCCCTGTTTTATATTCGTATCTATAGAATAAACGACCTGAATCACCTAATTGGTTATCGCCTGTGATATGTGAAGTATTAGTTGTAAGATTATGTTCTCTAATCAGTTTATCCAAATCTTTTGCAATTTGTGCCATTTCTTCTTGCGATTGTGGATATATTGTAAATGCTTTTCCTGTTTGTTCCGGAGCGGTTTTTGCGAGTAATTCCGGGCTCATTGTTGATGATAATGTTTTATGAGCAATTTTGTGTTTATTCAAATATGGTAACACTACTTCTGCCATTTGTTGATAATCAAGTTCATCCACAGAATATAAGTGCATTTTCCAAGCACTATGATTATTTGTTAATTCATAAGGTGAATCGTTCCAATATGCACGTTCCATATATTTTGCATCGCCATTTGCAAATAGATCTTTTCTGTTTTTCACGAAGGCAGCATGTTTTTCATCAAGTTTGAAAAAGTCAAGCAACTCTTTGTCAGACATATAGCTGTATTGAGGATAGTCCATTCTCAATGTTGCTACATCGTCAAGATCAGAATGGTAAATTTCACGTAATGTATATACGGCTTCTTTTTGTTTTGCAGAAAGGTCATTAACATGAGTATTTTGAATTTGTTTTTTTGCATTATTCAACATGACTCTAATATCGTTATATAGACCTTCTATTTTTGCCTTTATAGCACCTGTTGCACTATTTGCTATAGTTTTAAGACTTGTTAGTAGTTCTTTACCACGAGTGATAAGTTCTTTAGAGCTAATATTTGGCATAGAAAGTTCTTGGGTCAATTTTTCAATTCTTTCTTTGCAGTTTTGCCATAATTTCTGATGTTGAGATGGAATTTCAGATGTATTAATTGAATTTACATCATTAATTATAGTTTCTGATTTTACTTCAACCTTTGGAGTTTCATCTGCAGCACGACCTGCAACAGGTGCTTCATTTTGTTTTACTTCAGGTTTAACTTCATCAGCTTTTATTTCAACAGGTTTTCTTGCAGTTTCAAGTTCTGCTGCTTTTGCGGTGCGTTTTTGTTGTAATGATTCTATTTGAGACTCAATTTTTTTAATAGTATCGCCATTTTTACGACCCATTTGATTTGCTCTCTTTGCTCCTGCAAGTTGTTTATTTAATTGTTTTATTTGACCATCTAATGCCCCTACTTCATTTTCAAGAGTTTTTATTGCCGTTTCATCTGCACTAAGCAGTGTCGCAGAAGTTTTTTGTTCTGTTATTTTTGCATTATTTTCAATTCTGTGTGCATCTGAATAATCAGAACGAACTTGTTCTTGGTGAGCATTACCCCAACCGTCAGCTTTTACTTTCTGACCCTTATTGTTGAAGTTTTTAACACCAAGTTTTTGGTAGTATTCTCTTTCTTGTTTTGCTGCTTCTGCTTTTTGTCTGCGAATTTCTGCATCACGAGCATATTCTTGTTTTGCAATTTCTGCAGGTTTTCTGCCTTCACTTGCTTTATTAAATTTTTCAACACTTACACTCCCCGGCAATTTTATTTCAGAACCAACTTCAAAATATTGATTTTTACCTTTTCCTTTGAGTTGGTCAGCATTTAATTGCATTAATTCATCTACATTGCAACCGAAATTTTTCGCAATAGCAGCAGGACTTTCACCGTTTTGAACAATTACTCCCGGAATGTTGCCGTCTTTATCTAATTGCAAACTTACTTCCTGACCATTGACAGTTTCTGTTTTTACATTAGATGCTATATTTCCATCTTTATCAACAACAGTTGTAATTTTACCGTTTGGAACTTCTTTTGTTTGGGTATAATTACCTTCGCTATCATAAACTTTTGTGGTTTCTTTGCCTTCTAAACCTTTGTTCTCAATAACAGATTGTAAAACTTTTGACCATTTTGATAAATGTATGTTTTTTCGGTTGTTCCTGTTGTTTCAACTTCTTTAGCAGGATTGCCTTCAGAATCATAGGTGATAACTGTTTTAGAATTTCCCCCTACTATTGTGACATCAGATTTTTTATCACCATTATAATTTATTGTTGTTGTAGTTTTATCACCTATTATTATTTATAATAGTTTGTTTTTTACCGTCTACTATTGAAGTTGTTGAGATAATTTCGTTTTCTTCACCTTCATTTTCAGTTACTACTTGTGAAGTTACCTCGCCATTCATTTCGGTTGTTTTAGTCTTTTTATTACCTTGAACAACTTCTGATATTTTTTGTCCGTTAGGGTAATATTCTTCAGTATGTCCGTCTTTAAAAGTTACAACTTCGACTTGTTTATCATCAACAAGTTTTGTTTCAACTTTTTCTACATTTTCAGGAGTAACTCCGTCAAGCTTATTTAAAAATTCAAGTAATGCTTTTCTATCTTTGCGACCAAGTTTTTGGTCGTTAAAGTTTTTGACTTCTTTGCTATCAAGATTACCGTCATCACCGGCTAAAAATGAAACTAATCTCTCAAGCTCATTAAGTTCTTCTCTGTTAAGTGCATTATCACCATCTTTATCGACTAAATCCCAGACAGATTCAAGACTTGGATCATTTTTGATAAGTTCTTCTTTTTTGACCCCTGCCTTTATTCGGCTGAAGTCAATTTTGCCTGTATTTCCGTTTTTACCTAATGAAATTTGATCTGCCATTGTTTTATCCATGTAACAAAATGATACTTTTGTTACAT
>JAFUUC010000054.1 GCA_017471365.1 bacterium | reverse complement strand
CGGGTACCGGCTAACGCCTTTCACCCTCTGCTCACAGCCTTCTAAACGCCACCGCTCGCAATTGCAACGAAAGCTCAACGCTTCCGTTGACGCTTGCTCGTCTCTCGCTTTGCTCGTGGCTCTGCTCGGTTTGGTAAATGCAGCAAGTTTGCCCCTTGCGGGAACAGACCCACCCTGACCCTCCCTAGCTAGGGAGGGAAATTCATCAGAACGTAAAGTAAACTTTAATCCTCCATAATTATTCACAAGCCTAAATTTACTATTATACATAATTACCTCCTAATAAATTCTTTTTTACTTTTACATCCTAATAGTTAATATTATTATTACCTAATATGAAATATAATGTCAATATTATTTCATAATAATTAATTTATTTTGTCAATTAAAAATGTATTTTTTAGATATGGATATAAAACAAATATTTGGGAAAAATGTAAAAAAAATTCGCAAAGCACGCGGATTTACCCAGATGCAATTTGCAGAAATTATTGGTGTAGAGCAAAAGCATGTAAGTTTTATTGAAAGTGGTATCAGTTTTCCTTCAGCAGGTTTAATTTCAAAAATTGCAGATAATCTTGAAATTCATCCTAAGAAATTATTTGATTCAGAGGAACCTTTGACTTTAGAAAAGCTCAAAAAAAATATTATACAAATGCTTGATAATTTTAATTACGATGAGATATCGAAAATTCACAATTATGCCAGTTCGCTTTATTTGGACAAAGCCTAATTTTCTACAATATAACTAGCCGTGATATGTAATATATTTTTCAAATTTTTCTTTCAAAATCTAATCACAGATTGACGAGAGGAAAAATGTTAAAAAAGACTATTGTTATTTTGGAGATTTTAGCTGTCATAACAGTTCAAAATTTGACTGTTTTTGCTTCAAGCACAAAGTATCCTGATTATTCATACACTTTTATAGGGGAAGATAAATGGGAGAATTTTAACCGTAAAATGTTTAATTTTAATTTAAAATTAAACAAATATGCTGTAAGACCTATCCATATTTTGTGGTCGTCTATAATGCCGGAGTATGGAATGGATAGGATTCAGAGTGCAACAAATAATATTGAGTATCCGATAAGAGTAGTTAGCAGCTTACTGCAAAGGGATTTTAAAGCTGCGAAAAATGAAACCGTAAGATTTTTAACAAATACAACATTAGGTTTAGGCGGACTTTTTGACCCGGCAAAACATTTATTTAAATTAGAACAGGCACAAGAAAATATGGAACAGGCACTTGCCAGTTGTAAAATAAAAACAGGTCCTTATTTGGTTTTGCCTTTCATTCCTTTTATAAGTATGCGGGGAGTATTTGGCAGTATACTTGATATTGCACTAAATCCGGGGTCTTATATAGCAACACCTATTTTTGCAATGGTTAAAGCAGGACTAACAATAAATAAGACATCTTACATTCAGCCGTTAATTAAAATGGTCGAATCTAATTACGCAGACCCATATGACATAGCAAGAAAAGCGTACGGTATAGAAAGATTTATTAAACATGAAAATTTCGATCGAATACAGCTTTCAAAATTATTAGCTCAGCAAAATTTTGATGACGATACAAAAATTTCTCAAAAAACTAAAATGGCTCCCTTACCAGTAGTTAAAACAAGTGTATCGTCTGAAATAGTTGTTCCTGATTTTATAAAAGGAAAAGCTTATTTTAACAGTATAAGTACAGAAAATTTCAAACTAAATCCCGATATTATTTTAGAAAATTACAATCCGCAAAATCCGGTAGTAGATTCAATGAGAACAGCACTTTTTGATATTCCGGAAGTAAATAAATCCATTTGGAACGATATTTCAATATGGAATAGAAGTTTTTCTAACAGGTTAAAAACCGGAAGCATAAATATTGCAAAAAATAGAGAAAATTATAAATATCATTACATATTAAATAAAGATAAAAATTCTCCGGTTGCAATAATTTATCCTTCAATTGGTGAGGGGATCAATTCTTCACACTCTGTATTATGGGCAAAGCTTTTTTATGATGCCGGATATTCAGTAATAATTCAGGGAAGTCACTTTGCGTGGGAATTTGTAAAAAGCATGCCGGAGGGTTATCATCCCGGTTTACCGGCTTATGATGCGGAGCAACTCAGGAATTTAAGTGCAAATATTTTAGCAGATTTAAAACAAAAATATAAATATAGTTTTGATAAAAAAGTCATATTTGGTACATCTTTTGGCGGTGTTGAAGCATTGTTTGTAGCAGACAAGGAATATCAAAACAACACTCTCGGAACTGTAAAATATATTTCAATCTGCCCGCCGGTTGAACTTTTGTACGCTATGGGGCAAGTTGATAAAATTTCTCAAAATATAGACCATTCCACAGATAATTTTAAAGAAAAAACTGCAATGACAGCAGCAAAAGTTTTAAAAATTTATAATGCCAAAGACGAAAAACCTAATATTCAAATCAATTCACTACCATTTAGTGAAGAAGAAGGGAAACTTATAACCGGTTTTATAATGCACCAAAAGCTCTCTGACATAATCTATACTATAGAAGCTAATGATGATACTAAAAAAGATACTCTTTATAATCAAATAAATAATATGGATTACAAAGACTATGCTCAAAAATATTTACTAAGTTCGGATAAAAAAAATACAGATGATTTGTCATATGAAACAAGTTTGTATTCAATTTCCGATTTCTTAATAAATAACGATAATTATAAAATTTACCATTCAATTAATGATTATTTAACCAATACAGCCCAATTAAAACAACTGAAAGATTATGCAAAAGATAAAATAGTTTTACTCGACAATGGTGCTCATCTTGGATTTACTTACAGAGAAGAATTTTTAAAAGATTTAAAACAAACAATAGCTTCTTTGTATTAAATTTTGTAAAATTAGAACCATTCTGTAAAATAAATGACACGCAAATTTATCAAGTAGATGGCAAATTCTACAAAATTGAAAATGACGATTTTGTAGAAGTAAATCTCAATGAAGAAACTATTGCCAATATGAGAGCGGTAGACAATGATTAATTTTATCTTTATTTGTACAAAAGCCCTTCCCAAAGTTTTATTGGGAAGGGCTTTTGCATGTAAAGAATTATTAAATTTTTATCAATTATTTTCAGCTCATTTGTTTTATATATAGGTAAATCGTAAAAGTGGAAAGGTTAACTATGGTAAATATTAGTAATGAAGTAATTAATGTAGTAAAACAATACTCTGAAAGATTACTTGAAAGAAGAACTTTAGGCGGTGTAACTTCCGATAGTGCAACAAATGCAATAGAAACAGGTATTAGAAACATTGCCAATAAAGCAAATGAAATACTCGGAAATGCTCAAAGAGAAATTCTTCAACTTAGGCAACAGGCAGAGTTAACAGCTCAAAAAATTGCCGAGTTAACAACTGAAAAAGACTCCGTGACAATACGTGCAACAAGTCTGGAAGAAAAACTTGCACAAGCAGAAAAACAAATTAAAGAAATCAAAACTCAAAAATTTGGTATAAAAGTAGGCAAGCCAAGAACATTACCTAATGGTAATATTGAAACTATAAAAATTAATAAAAACGGTACAAGAATGACCACCGAAACTCTTCCCGATGGCAGAAAAGTCTCCGTAACTGTTGAAACATTAGACGGATTAAAAAGAAAAACATTTTACAATCCATCTACAGGCAAACCAATAAGAACTTTCACAAATGTAGACGGTGACCGAAATATTCGATACGATGCAGAAGGCATTGCAACATCAAATAAAAGAATTAACGTCAAAAAGGCAAAACAAAAACCAACCGTCGTTGCAAATGAAGTACTATCAATTGAAAAAGGAATAGTAACAACTAAAAAAACATTCTCTGACGGATCGTATGAAATTTTAAAAATTAATGATTTCAGTAAACAACCAATCAATAGACAGTTATTTAACGGTGAAAAGAAATTGATTGAAGAAGCTGAATATAAGTATATGGATGAAAAAATATATACAACATTAAAAAAATATGACCCGGAAACAGGTAAATTAAAGTCAATTTTAGAAGAAACAGACTTTGGCACTTATAAAACCAGTATTGAGAAAAAAGTGACCGAAAGACGAGAAACCTATGAAGAAATCAGAAAGACGAAAGATGGGCTAACCCAAATTGTAAGAGCAAAAGTTGACGAATTTGGTAATGTTGATGCTTCAAATACCACAGTAAAAATAATTTATCCAAAAACATCAAAAATTAAGAGTTCAGATATAGAATTTATTTCACGTTATTTCCCGGAAAAAGAAACATTACACATGCGTGACGGATCAACTGTAGTGATATCAAGAATTAATAGTAACTATTATCCTACGAGACTTGAAATTTACAAAAAAGGAGCAACCGAACCGGCTATCATTGAAAAATCTGATGGAATCAAGTCATATCTTGAAGAAATCGGTAAAGCATACTATGTTCCTGATGGCTATTACAATAATTATTTAGATAAAGTTTATCGATAGACCTCCACCCTCAATTGGCTGGGACAGAAGGATTGTCTTGATATGCTAATTAAGAAAAACTATACTGTGTAGTTAATTCCCCGTTAGGTAATTCAAAAATCATCTTCCCGTTTATGCAATAAACATTAGGGATTCCGTTTTTACGATTATTTTCTTGAGCCTTTTTTACAGCTCTGTTACCAAGTTTTAATAATTCTTCTGATAATTTTGACATTATTTATTGCCCCTTATAAATTCATTATACAAGTTTTCACTAAAAACTTGTATATCATTATTTGTATATTGTGCAACTAAAATATATTCCGATGTGCCATTATAAAACAAATTCCATTCGTCAACCATATCTTTGTATATATGCCAAAAATTTTCTTTACTGCGATAAAATCTGCGGACAATATCATCATGAGGAACATCGTGTCCACCGTTTAAAACTCGCACTTTAATACGATTTTTGCAAAAATCAGGATTGTCAAGGTAAGAATAAATTAATATAACTTGATACCCCAAATTTCTAGCTTTTTGAATGGTTTTAATATGATTTTTCCCTGATAACGTTGTCTCTATAGCAAAAGATTCTTTATTCTTTAATAGTTTATCCAGTTTTTCAAGAACAATTTTACCAGCTTGAATTTTGACACTTTCGATATGTTCTGGACAAATTTCTTTTGCAACTTCATCTGCATTTAAAAATTTTAAATTTTTAGTTGGCAAAAGTTCACTTGCTAAAGTTGTTTTACCACTACCATTTGCTCCTGCGATTATGTACAAAATCCGATCTTGCATAGTATAATTTTAGCACAAAAATATCATAATACTTAAATATTTTATATGTTATAAAAAAAGAACTCCACTAAAGGAGTTCTCAATTGGCTGGGACAGAAGGATTGTCTTGAGTCGTTCGCAATAAACGGCATTCCGTGTTTTGCATTAAAGGCTACCGCCTTTGCAAAACAGCTCCAGCCTCGGCTCACTCCTCGCTCGAACCTCGCAAAGCTCCGCTTTGTGTAATTTAACACTCAGAATAAGATTAAATTAACTATGAGATGGAGATTAGCATTTTATTTAATTATATGTTCAATCACTTTATCAACATGACCTTTGACTTTTACTTTGCGCCATTCTTTTTCTATGCTGCCGTCTTTGTCTAGAATAAATGTTGATCGTTCAATGCCCATATATTTCCTGCCGTACATTGATTTTTCTTTCCAAACCCCAAAGGTTTCTGCCAGTTTGTGTTCAGTGTCAGAAAGTAAAATAAAATTCAAACTCTGTTTTTCTTTGAAAGATCTATGGCTTTTTATACTGTCTGGGCTTACACCAACTACAGTTGCATAACTTGTTAAACGATTAATATTATCCCTAAAATCACAAGCCTCTTGTGTGCAGCCGGATGTATTATCTTTTGGGTAAAAATATAAAATGACCTTTTGTCCTTTGAAATCATTTAGCGAATATTCTTTTTCATTACCATCAGTATCAAGTCCTTGTAATTTAATATTATTCATATATTTTCTCCTTATTTTTTACTCTTATTACTCTATACGAAATTTTATTTTTTATTAAAAATTCACCCCATTCAATTTGTTCAGGTTTTAAAGTTTCATTTTTGCGTTTAACTTCAACAAAAATCATTTCTTTATTATTCCATACGATATAATCAGGCGTTCCGACAGGATTTCTGTCATAATCATCTATCGTGTGTTGCAAGATTTTGCAAAAAGTTTTGTTATCAACTTTTGCTAAAAACTCTTGCACAATAGCTGATTTAAAATATTCAGTCGGATTTTTGAAACCTTCAATTTCCCATTCATCAAGCCAGCGAATGTAAGAACCTTGTTCATGTTTCGCAATTTGAGTGTTTATAAAGTTTTGAATATTAGATTTTTTTATTAAGTTCAATTTTTGATTTAATTCTTCAGATGTAACATTTTGGTTTTCAATATCAAATAATTTGTTTTCTGATTTGGTATTCAAGGTTTGTGGATATAATTCATCAAGAAAACTTAGTACAAATATTCCTTTCCAAAAGGAGTATTCAGCACGCATTACTTGATAACCGTTATTTTTATAATATTCTCGAACAACTTGTTCCGTTGAACATTTATTACCGTTAGAACAATAAAAATAGTTTTTCCCAAGTTCGCCAGTTTTGTGTGCAGTTATCGTGATTGTATTTTTATTAATTTTTTCAGGTAAAGCTTGCTTTGCACCAATAGATGGCACAAAACAGATTAAAATCATAATTGTCAATAAAAACTTTTTCACAAAGTTATTATATCAGTTAAGCAGCATATAAATCAATTTCATCAATATAGCATCGACAATTTGGATGAAGATCATCCGGAATGTCTTCCATGTGTTCAAAAATTTTTCCTTCCATAGAATCACATTCCCCGCAGACTTTACCATCACCCATTGTGCGCCAAACAAAAATTTTCCCTTGATTTTCATATGCAAGTTCACCGTTTGTTGGTATACCAATTTTGTTCAGTTGTTCGTGAATGCGTTTTTCATATTTTTCAAATTCATCACCGGACATTTTACCAATTTTTTCACGAGTAAAAATCTGCTGTACGCCTTCAGGGGTATTCATAAATTTCAGGTATTTAGACATAAAGCCTCCTTGTAATATATAGTGTAAATCTTATAAACATTCATATTATAATGATTATTTGAATAGCCCACAAGTCCGTATTTTTACCTAAGCCAAATGGGTAATTGACATGATTTTTCATGCTATTACATGGTTTCAGCCATCAATATCTACAAAAATTTTAAAAATTTACAATTTTTTTGTAAATTTTTGCTTAACATTCAACTCGTAAATTGCAGTATGATCGTTAAAAAAATAGTCATTTATAATGCTATCTAAGTTTATTCCTTTTAATTTGGTCGTACATATCTAATCTTTTTCCATAATATCAAATTATTAATTTTTAATTAAGTATTAAAAATATAAATCAAATTTTACATATAATATATAGATATAAAAACAAGGAATAAGTGAAAAATGAAAAAGACTTTTAAAATTTTATCAATTGATGGTGGAGGAATAAAGGGGATATACTCTATTGCTCTTTTATCTAAACTTGAAGAATTAACAGATCAAAAAATCGTAAACTCGTTCGATTTAATCTGTGGAACTTCTACTGGAGGCTTAATAGCTTTATTACTTGGGGCAGGTTATTCTCCACGTGAAATTTTAGAATTTTACAAAACAAATGCTAATATTATTTTTCCTCAAAGTAAAAAGGCAAATTTATTGAAATTAGCAATGGGTAAAGCAAAATTTTCAAATGAGCCATTAAAAAAAGTATTGAAACAGTATCTTGGTGATAAAAAAATGCAGGATTCTATTGTGAAACTATGTATCCCAGCTGTTGATTCAGATAACGAAAGACCTACGGTTTTTAAAACAGGGCATTCAAAGGAATATGTAAGAGACCCTCATTTATTAATGTTGGATGTAGCATTAGCAACGAGTGCAGCTCCTACATATTTCCCTAATTATAAAATAGAAAGTTTAGGAAGAAGTTTTGTTGATGGGGGATTAAGTGCAAATAATCCTTCATTAATTGGAGTAATTGAAGCTATGAACCTATTTGTTGGTCAAAACAAAGAATTTGAAAATTTTTCAGTATTTTCTATCGGCAACATAGATATTAATACAGGGTGTTTTGACAAACTGCAACATGGAATTCTACTAAAATTTAAATTTGCACAAAATTTAATAAGTTTGTTAATGAGAATTCAAAATAAAACTACAAAAAACATGGTTGGATTATTAGCAAAAGCAACGAATTCAGAATATTTTCGCATTGAAAATAACGACTTAGCATCAAATCAACATGAAAAAATCAAACTTGATTCGTCATTAGAAGATGTTTTAAATTTATTAATTGCAAAAGGACAATCCGATGCGGAGTACAGTTTAAAAGAAATACAGGCAAGAAAGATTTTGGTCAAAGAAGCGGATAAGGAGGAAGTGTTATGATAGATGTTAATCCAT
This sequence comes from bacterium, assembly GCA_017471365.1. Taxonomy (GTDB): domain Bacteria; phylum Cyanobacteriota; class Vampirovibrionia; order Gastranaerophilales; family Gastranaerophilaceae; genus Zag111. The sequence continues at coordinate 4,310 of JAFUUC010000054.1, read as the reverse complement.
ATTTAAAACAATATAATGATGAAATAAAATTAGATGCTACAAGAGAAATTAATTTAAGAAAATCAAGAAATGCTATTGAAAGTACAATTGTAAGATATTTTGAAAATAATAATAAAAAGAAACCTTCATTTAAAGGACAAGGTTCTTTCACAATGAAAACAACAATTAATCCAAAAGATACAAATGATGAGTATGATATTGATTATGGAATTTACTTAAATTGTGGTGATATTATCCCAGAAGAAAAACAAGATACTAAATCTGAATGGGTTAAACCAGAAACGGTTCATGGTTGGATTTATGACGCTGTTGAAAATCAAACATCCAAAAAACCAGAAAATAAAAATAAATGTGTTAGAGTCAAATATGGACCTAGCGAAAATGAATATTCTTACCACATAGATTTACCTATTTATGTTGAATATCAAGAAAAATATTATTTAGCTGTAAAAAATGATAATGAATGGGTAGAAAGTAATCCTCGTGCAATAATAGATTGGTTCAGGAATGAAGTAAAAGAAAAAGGTGAAGATTATAGAATAATAGTAAGATTTCTAAAAAGTTGGTCAAAACTTCAATCTTGGAACTGTAAAAAGCCTACAGGTCTCGTATTAACAGTATTAGCATCTGAACAATATGCAACTGCAACAAATGATGAAGGAATTTATGATTTAAAATTATTAGATACCGTTAAAAATATCATTAGTTACTTGGATAAACAGATTAAAAAAGATAAATATGAATTGTATAATCCAATTGCGAGTGATGAGAATTTATTCAAAGATTATAGTCAAGCTGCTATAACGGAGTTAAAAGAAAAACTTGTGAATTTCAATGATAATCTTGACAGTGCATTAGAAGCAGAAACAACGGATGATGCTTTCAGGCATTTAAGAAAATGTTTTAAAGATATTAAAGACTTGGATATTGATAATCAAAACGAAAATAATTACATCAAGACATCTGCTCCGGCAATTTTAGGTAATGATGGAAGATCTGCATAAAATTTTATCTTATATATCGCAAAGGCTTGCCAGAACATACTCATCTAAAGAATATGTTCCTGTTGAATCCGATTGTAGCAAACTAAAGCAAGAAAACTATTGGATAAAAAGATTTTTATTAAATGTTAATATAAATGATACAACATACAAGTTAATTTTGGGAATTCCTAAAACTTTTCCATACGAATTTCCATCAATATATATTCATAAAGAATTTGAAACTTTAGTAGGCCTGCCACATATTGATAAAAATCGTTTTATTTGCACCTTTGATAAAAATGTCGCAACCCCAAATATATACAACCCTTTAGGTATTTGCGAAAATATAATTAATCGTGCAATAAAAATTATAGAAGAAGGGATATCTAAAAAGAATTATAAAGATTATAAAGAAGAATTTTTAGCGTATTGGGCAGATGAAAAAATAAATGGTGAGATAATTTCTATAGTAAAGCCTTTTAGTTCAGTTAAAGATATTTGTGTATTTGATATAAGAGAATTAAAATTTAAAAATTATAGTTACTTAATTGCAGATTCATTTAATGAAGGTAATAATTGGATATCAAATTCCGGAATCTCTAAAAGCGGGAAAGTTATTAATTATGAATATGGAGTTTACTTTCCTATTACAAATGCTAAATTTGATATAATACCCAAAAGTAATAAGGATATTTATACTTTTTTACTTGGGAACAAGTTGAAAGAATTATTTCAACATTTAAACAATAAAAAGCGACCAACATTAGTTTTATGTAATTATAAAAATGCAATGTTTGCATTTGGGTTACAAGAATATAAAGACATTATACAAAAAGGCAAAGAAATTTTAAAGATAAAGCATCAAAAAGGTTTTAGACCAGGTAAACAGATGGCATCTTTGGAACTTACTGGTTTTGCAAAAACCAATCCTATAAAACGATATTGTGTTGATAGATTTGATAAAGAGCGATTATTTGAACGAGGCGGAGAAGGGTTAAACGTTAATCAAAATTTTAAAATTAATTTGTTTGGTTGTGGCTCAATTGGGAGTTTTCTATTAGAAAAACTTGTACAAATAGGATTTAATAATTTTAATATTGTTGATAACGAACAATTTAGTGTCGAAAATCTTGCAAGACACATATGCGATATACATGATATCAATGAATGGAAATCCATAGCATTAAAAAATAAAATGTTCAAACATTATCCTATACTAAATATTGAAACATATACAGATAATATAGTTACATTAACAATAAATAATATTTCACTTTTTAATAATGCAGACTTAAATATTTTATGTCTCGGCAATTATAATATCGAATTACTTATTTCAAAACTATTACAAAATCAAAAAATATTAAAACCAATATTAATAATTTGGGTAGAACCATATTTAAATGCAGGGCACTTTATATATTTAACAAATGACAATTTATTTTCATATGAAAATTTACACAAACTAGAAAATGGAAATTTAAAATATAAATATGCTTTAAATTCTGATTATAAAACTATAAATAAGCAAGAAGTCGGATGCCAAAGTATATATACACCTTATTCAACAATAAATATCTCAAGTTTTGTAAATTACATAAGCTATCTTATACAAGAAATATCAAATGAGCATATAAATCAAAGTTGTGTATATAGATGGACAAAAGGTGAAAATATTCTTGAATCAAAAATGGAAAAGTTACTATGATATCACATGAAAATTTATTATTTATATCATCAAACGTAAATGCATTTATAAATTCATATCAAAAAAATTTACCGAATTTAGAATCTGGTGGAATAATCTTAGGTAAAATACTTTCCTGTAAACATATTCTTATTGAGGAACTAACAGTTCCTTCTGCAAAAGATAAACGCGGATTATATTTTTTTGAACGAGACAAAAATTCAGCACAAAAAATTATTAATACGCGATGGCATGAATCGAGAGGTGAAACAATATATTTAGGAGAATGGCATACACACAATGAAGATAATCCTAAACCTTCAAAAAGAGATTTATCAATGATTAAAAATCAACTAATCACATCTAAAATGGAAATCAATTTTTTATTACTTTTAATAATTGGGCAGAAAAGAAATTATTTTGGGATAGAAACAGATACAGGTCACCATGCAATCAAAACCTCAAATAATCCTTTTTGTTTTTACATTAATCTTATTCAATAAAATTTTATTGTTTCATTTTTTTTGTTCTAGTTGCTTTTGAGTTTCTTTAACACTTTCAAGAAAGTGCTTCTCAACTTCAGAAAGTTCATATTTTATAGTTTCTTTGTATTTTGCATATTCAGCGAGAGCTTTATTTTCAGCTTCTAATTTAGAAATTTTACCTGGATTTTGCAATAATTCACTGCCTGTCATTTTAATAAAATCATCAAGTTTCGCAATCCAATCTTTCATTGACATAGGAATTTGTCTAATTGCCTGCAATTCAGCGAATTCAAGATATGCTGATGTTATACGGTTTAATATGTTTAATTCTTTTTCATCTAAATAATTTTTCGCAACTGTTACTTCATCTTTACAAGGATGATTTCCTTTAAAAACAGTTAAACCCATATTATCTTTTGTACTATCAGCTCTCAAATAGATTATTTCTGCTGCAGTATGCCCATGTGCTGCAAAATGCATTTTATTTTGCACAACTTTAAAGAACATTTTAGTTTCATCTGCATTTGGATTATAGTCAATACTTGTTGCATAAATATCCAAAATTTGCCGATAAAAAACTTTTTCAGAAGAGCGAATATCTCTAATGCGTTCTAAAAGCTCTTTCCAATATCCACCGCCACCAGATTGTTTTAATAAATCATCATTCAGGGCAAAACCCTTTTTCATGTATTCTTTCAAAATTTGTGTAGCCCAAATCCTAAATTGTGTACCGCGCAAAGATTTTACACGATAACCAACAGAGATAATTACGTCAAGATTATAATGTTTCGTATTGTAATTTTTACCATCAGAGGCAGTTGTTCGGAAATCCCGAACAACTGAATTCTCATTCAATTCCCCTTCTTTAAAAATATGAGATATATGTTCACTAATGTTTGCTTTACTTGATTGAAAAAGCTCAACCATCTGAGCTTGAGTAAGCCAAACCGTTTCATTTTCTATTTTTACATCAATTTTGGTTTTGCCATCTTGAGTTTGATATATTATGATATCGTTAATCATTATTTAGCTCCATGCTAACCCCTAAAGCAATTATAACACATCAAAACTCTTATTAGATTTATATTAATTAAGAGAGAAATTATTTATCCAAAACGTTACATTTTTAGTAACAAAATGATACTTTTGTTACAT
>JAFUUC010000053.1 GCA_017471365.1 bacterium | reverse complement strand
CTGATAATAAGAAAATTCATGGTTGTGTAGACGGATTGTATGACTTAAATGGCAGTCGCATGCCAAATAGAGTGGGCAAAGATTTGACGGCTATGAACAAAGCTTCAATTAATATCTCAGAAGGTCCTGCTGTCTTAGCGAAAATAGCCGGTTATAATATTATTAAACAAACAGACGGACTAACAGATCCACCAAAATTGGATTGTTCAACTTACTTAGGAAACTCCAAGTATCCGGAAATTACTTACTGCCCATACTCAGGAGAAACAGATTACTGGGTAGGAGCTTTGGTAACTTGTAAAGAAATGGGAGGTCACCTACCTACCATGACAGAACTAGCAAACATAGCTAAAGCAGTATATCCAAGCCTCTCAAGTGTAGACACCTATGGCTACGAAGGAGCAAACTGGGATAATACAGAGGTAGCAAAACTGGGCATTGACCCTTCTTCTGTTTCGTACTTTGACCTGTGGTCGTCAGAGGAGACCTCGAGTGCGAGCGATGGTTCTTGTGCCCGCAGCTTCAACAGTGGTCACACAGTCGGTGATGACTACTTCAGTCGCAATAACTCTGGTCTCAAGTTCGTTTGCCTGGCGGATAATTAGTACATAAAATAAGTTTAGTGGTGGGGTAAGTATTCCAGCATGCTTTTTAAAATAAAAACGCAAGGACTTTTGTCCTTGCTTAATTTTTCGGGGTATTTAGTATGAAATTTATAAATCTCGTCAGGCGGCGAAGCCGCCATAAAATTAAAGTACGAAAAACAACAGAGTAAACATACAGCCTACGGAAGCAGCACTGAATAAAAACCACGTGTGCATTATAGGATGTTGATAAGACCAAATTTCTTTAATAGTTGTTGTTGCGTTTGAAATCGTTCTCATATCGTTCTCTCCGTTTCTTTATATTCTTATTTTCTACTTTTTGTAAAAAATAACATCACCTGTTTGGTTGATTATTGGTTAGGTTTGAATTATCATGAAATTGTCATGAAGAAGGTTGAACTTTTAATGCCTGCGGGCAATTTGGAAAAATTAGAATATGCTATTAAATATGGTGCAGATGCTGTATATTTAGGTGTTGATGACTTTAGTCTGCGTGCTATGAGAAAGGGTAATATTATTACTCTCGATAATCTTAAACAGGCTGTTGATCTTGCTCATAATCTGGGTGCGAAGGCTTATTTGACTCTCAATATCTTTGCTTTTAATAAAGATATAAAACATCTAGAAGAATGCATGGAAATTATCAAAGATTCTAATCCGGATGCTATTTTGGTTAGTGATTTCGGAATTTTAAGACTTTTGAAAAAACACATGCCTGATACTGATATTCATATAAGTACTCAAACGAATATTTTAAACTATGAATGTGTTAAGTTTTGGCAAGATATGGGTGCAACACGTGTTGTTTTAGCAAGAGAACTGTCAATCGCTGAAATCGCTGAAATTAAGCAGCAAGTTCCGGATATGGAAGTTGAGTGTTTTGTTCATGGGGCTCAGTGTGTTTCATTTTCCGGCAGATGTTTATTAAGTGATTATTTTACGAATGGTGAAAGAATTTCTAATCAAGGTAATTGTTGTCAACCATGCCGTTGGAGTTATAAACTTGTTGAAGAAACTCGTCCTGGAGAGTATTACGAAGTTAAACAGGATGCTCGTGGTTCGCACATTTTGAGTCCGAAAGATCTGTGCTTGATCGAGCATTTGAACGAATTGATCGAAGCTGGTGTGGATTCATTTAAGGTTGAAGGTAGGACAAAAAGTCTTTATTATGTTTCTGCCGTTGCAAAAACTTATAGAAATGCAATTGATGAAGTTTACGATAACCCTTTGGCAAATACTTCAAAATATATTAAAGAACTCAAAAAAGTTGGTAACAGAGGTTATACTACGGGATTTGCACTTGGCAAAAATCCTCCTGATAGTTATAGTTATAATCTTTCAAAAGGACTTGCGGGTGAAGATTTCTTGTTTGAGTTTAAAGATAAAAAGAAGGTTGATGGAGAAGATCGTTATCTTATAAAGATTAAAAATAGAATTTATCCTGAGGATGAAATCGAAATTATTACTCCTTATGAATTATATAAAACAAAGATTCGTGGAGTTTATGATTTACGCGGGTTTGAACTTGTTGTCGGGAATACAAACGCTGAAGTTTATATAAAACTCGATAAAAATCCGAAAAACTACAAGTACGGACTTGCAAGGACAACAGGAAAGAAATAGGATGTTTATTAAACCTGATTATAATCTCAAAAGTATCTATGATATAAATTTTGATGAATTAAGAGAAAATGGGATTAGTGCCGTGTTGTTTGATCTTGATAGCACTCTTATGGCATCTAAATCGGGGGTTTATAGTTCTAAAACTATTGAATTTTTAAATTTTGTAAAGAAATATTTCTTTATTGCAGTTGTTTCTAATAATAAAAATTCTGAATATATTGAAAAGGTTCGTAATGCATCTGATTTCCCATTACTTTTTAATGCGGGTAAACCGCGGGTTGGTAAGATTAAAAAATTTCTTGGCGGTTTTGGTTTGAAGCCTGTGGATTGTGTTCTTGTTGGTGATAGACCGTTGACAGATATTTTGTGTGGTAAATTTTTAGGTTGCAAGACTATTTTAGTAGATTCTATTACTGCTGATAGCGAAGCGAAAATCGTTCGTCTGGTGCGTGCTTTGGAACGTACTGTAGTTAAAAATTAGGGTTGGATGTCGAATTTGCTTATAAATTAATTGTTTTCTCAATCAAAAGATTGAATTTTTCCCTGAATTATTCAACTGTTACAAAATATAAACCTTGTAAATGCAGCTATAGCTTTAAATTTCGCCCAATATCCTCCAAAAAGAGTATTAATGTTATGAACTTTGCCCTAAATAAAAGAATATGTTATTATCCTCTTAAGAGTAGTTATTTTATTCTGAAAAATAGTGAAACAAAGACTTAGATGGGTAGGGCATAAAGTGAATAGACATTATTGTGAAAAAGAGAGCTTTAAAAAACGTAAATTAGGCTTGTTGTCTTTATTTTTATCGATATTGTTTGCCGGATTGATAGTTTGTGGTTGTGGTAACAATGCTCAAGACGAAGTTGTAACTCCGGATTCTTCGGAAGGACAAATAGAAAATCAGGCACCTGATGTTTCAAAAAATGAGGCAAAGGTCGATGAAAATTCAGAAATTTCTGTAGATACGGATTCAAGAGCCACTGATATGGTTTCTTATGATATTACATCTATAGGGCGTTCTGATCCTTTCATGCCAATCGGTGAGATTTCCGCATACAATGATGCGAAAAATTCCGCTTATGCTGAAGCTAACGCGTATAATTCAAGAATTGCTGAGTTACAAAGACTTAAAGGTTCTGTGATTAGGGAACGGGATGATATTAGTCCTTATAGTTTTAATTTACCTGTTCCGCCTACTTCTTTGGCTCCTGAGGGTGCCGCTGCGGCAAAAATTACTCGTACTAAAGTTGTTGGTATTATGTATAATGAAGCAAGCCCTTCAGCTATTATTAATATAGATGATAAAGATTATCTTGTTAGAACAGGTGATAAAATTATTGGTCAAGAGTATAAAGTTATGAAGATTAATCCAAACTGGATTACAGTTAGCATGGGATCGAATGTTTATTCGGCTGCTATTGGCGAGTTATTCTCAAAAGAGGATTTGGATAAATCTCAAAATGATTTATATAACTTGAAAAACAGATTTGGTGGTAGAAAAGGTTAATTAAAAGGAAATATAAGCAGGAGCAGATATGAAGAATAAGATTAGAGAAAGAATTATTGCAAGTGTTATGTTATCAGCTTTCGCGATGACGAATCTGGTAAGTGCGTCAATAGCTTTTGACGGGAATTATGGTTACGATTATTCAACGATGCCGGTTTTAAGATCAGGAGAGCCGACAACAATGGGAATGACTTCCGGTGTTAGAATTTCTAATGCTGATTCAATTGTAAACTTGAGTTTGCGTGATGCAGATGTTCAGCAGGTATTGAGAATGTTTGCGGATCAGGCTGGGATGAATATTATATTCTCATCAAATGTTAGCGGAACGGTAACGATGGATCTTGTAGATATTCCGTTAGAAAAAGCTTTGAATCTTGTTGTTACAACTAATGATTTGTACTATGACATTCAGGCAAATACTCTGGTTGTTTCTACAAAAGATGAAGCGGTTTCTGTTTCTGCAAAGAATATGTCTCTAATTCCGGTAAGATATGTTAATGCATCATCTATTGCTTCTTTCTTAAACTCAAATATATTTAGTAAAGAAAGTGGTTTGAATCCGGGACTTTCTACAAAGCCTGTTGTAACAGTTAACCCTGCGACTAATGATTTGATTGTTATGGGAACTGATAACGATGCAGCTATGGCCAGAAGAATTGTTGAGCAGTTCGATAGAAAGCCTACGATTACAACTTTTAAAGTTAATCACACAACTCCTGCGGAAATGGCTGATTTGATTTGTAATACGTTGTTGCCATCAACTATTTCTGGCGGTGGTTCTTCTGGTGGTGGTAGTTCTTCTACAGGTGGTGCAGCTTCTATAGAAGGTGTACCGACGGGTTTTGCTTCTGATAGCGATAGTGATTCTTCTAGCAGCAGTGGTGGAAGTTCTAGTGGTGGCGACATTTCTGTAGGAGGCGGAAAGCTTGTTTGCAGTATCGATGGTGGTTCTGCTTCAGGTGAAGGTTTGAATGGTTTAGATTTGAAAACTTTAGCGGTTTCTTATTTCCCGACTCAAGGTACGGTTCAAATTATCGGTGGTTCTCCTTCTCAAATAGAGATGATTAGAGATTATGTCGCTATGACTGACAAAAAAGCTCCACAAGCTTATTTGGAAGTTCAGATTATTTCACTTTCTGAATCAGGAAGTAAACAGTTTAATAATACTTGGCAATTCTTGAGTCACAATTTCTCATTTAATGCCGGTGGTTCAACGAGTTTCTCTCTTCCGGATACTCAGCCGATATTCTTTGCTGGTAGAGGTTTCCAAGCTCCATCAGGTGGTGGCGGTGCGATTTCGGATGACAGGCAGAAATGGAGTTATTCTCCACAGTTGATTTATACTGTTAATTATCTTGTTCAAAATAGTAAGGGTCGTGTTTTGGCAAATCCTAGAGTTCTATTGACAAGTGGTCAGGAATCGACTATCGAATTGACATCTGATTATGTAACAAAGGTTACTACTCAGTATTTGGATTCAACATCTGGTTCAGGATCTTCTCAAGTTCAGAGAGATTACGATATCTCTGATGATAACGGTATTGAAATTAGTATTACACCGTTTATCAGTCCGGATGGTTATGTAACTTTGGATATTACTCCTGAATATTCTGATATTAAAGAACAGCTTTATACGAAAGGACAAACAGGGGAGGATGAGCTTTCGGCTACATTGCTTTTCCACAGAAATCTTGAACTTAAAGGTGTTCGTATCAAAGACGGTGAAACTCTTGTTATCGGTGGTATGATTAAAGAAAATGAAAGTAAGACTGTTACAAAAATTCCGTTCTTAGGTGATATTCCTGTTTTGGGTATGTTTTTCAGAAGTACAGGTACAAGACGTGAAAAAGAAGAAATGGTTATTATGCTTACTCCGACAATCGTTGTTGATAACGAGGATGCTGTTGGTGATAGTAACGTAACATTGTAAATTCCAAGAAAAATATTTAGCCGGCTGACAGAGCCGGCTAAATATAACAAAAACAGTTAAGAAAATTCAAAAAATAATGAATGCGTTAATTCTAAGATTAAAAAACAGTATAAACAAAGATTTACTGGAAAATATAGATATAAAGCTTTTGGGGGAATACCTTTTTATACCGATCAGTATCAAAGGTGATTTCCTTTTTGCTGCTGTGTCTAAAAATTCGGATAAAGATAAGATTAACGCAGTTTTAAAACAACATTTTTCTCAAGCGGTTAAATTTATGCTTGTTGGAGATGATGATTTAAGAGAATTATTAGCGGATTTTGTCCCTGCTGAGTATCTTCCAAAGATTTCTGAGGATGATGCGGCTCAGGACAACTCTGAAAAAGTACCAGTGCATGAAGAAGTTAATTCGACTTCTAACGCAGATACTACTCCTAAAAATGCCCCTTCTAGTGAAGAAAAATCTCAAGTAGAGGCTATTGCAAAAAAGATTAATGCTAATGCAAAAGGAAAACTTGGCGAAATATTGCGTCAGGAAGGTATTCTGACTGAAGTTCAGTTGATGAATGCTCTTGCTGAATCGAAGCGTAAAAAAGTTCCTATAGGTTCAACTTTGTTTGAAATGGGGCTTATTACTCTGGATCAATTAAAAGAAGTTTTGCATGCTCAAACCGGTATCGATGTAGTAACAGAAGATCAGCTTGCTGATCAGAAAAAATTTGTTAACATTTTGCCTGAAGATTTTATTAAGGCAAATTCTGTTATCCCGATTTCCTCAGACGGTAAAACTCTTGTTATCGGTGTTGTAAAACCTATTAAACAAGATGTTTTAAAAGAAATTATTTATTTAACAGGTTTGAGTCCGAAGCAGTTGTTAATGACTCATTATGAGTTTAAAAACTCTGTTGAAACATTTTTCTCTGCTGCAAAACGTCAAACAGATGAAATTCTTGAACAAATTAAGACTGAAACCAGTGAAGAAGAAGAAGAAACAACTCTTTGGGAACAGGTAAATGCTGAATTGCAAGATTCTACCGGTTCGGTTGCAAAATTTGTTAATCAAATTATTACAAACGCTATCGATAATAAAGTTTCCGATATTCACATCGAACCTAGACTTTCTGGATATATTGTAAGGTACAGACGTGATGGTATGCTGCAAAAAGTTCTTGATGTACCGCAAAAAGTTGAAACTTCCGTTATTGCTCGTTTCAAGGTTATGTCTAGGATGAACATTGCAGAAAACAGACGTCCGCAAGACGGTACGTTTTCAATAACTTATAATAATTGTTCATATGACTTTCGTATTAACACATTACCTGTTTCCGGAAAAGAAAAGGTTTGTATTCGTATCTTAGCTCCGGCAGTTAGTTTGGCATCTAATGACAAAAAGATTGATCTTGTTGGTGCAAGTCCTGAAGATATTATAAAAATTAAGAAAATGGTTTCAAGTCCAAACGGAATTATTCTTACATCAGGTCCGACAGGTTCAGGTAAAACTACGACTCTTTATTCCGTATTAAAGAGTTTGAATGATGAGTCTGTAAATATTACAACAATTGAGGATCCGATAGAAATTAAACTTGAGGGTATTAACCAATCTCAAGTAAATTCAAAAGCCGGGATAACTTTTGCTTCTTGTATGAGAGCTATATTGCGTCAGGACCCTGATATTATTCTTGTTGGTGAAATTCGTGACTATGAAACATTAGAAACGGCGATTGCTGCTGCATTGACAGGTCACTTAGTATTAAGTACTGTTCACACTAATTCAGCGGCTGCGACAGTTACTCGTTTAATTGAAATGGGTGCAAAAGATTATCTTGTTTCTTCAACTTTGACGGGTGTAATTGCACAACGTCTTGTAAGAAGACTTTGTGACCATTGCAAATCAGAGTATTACTGTACAAGAGAAGAAGCAATGCAGGTTACATTGAATGAAGAAGAAATCCAAAAGCTTATGAGTACTCCTATTTATAAACCTGTAGGATGTGCTAAATGTGGATTTCAAGGGTTTAAAGGACGTATGGGTGTATATGAAGTTATGCCTATTACAAGAGAGGTTAAAAAGCTTATTGCACAGGGTGCACACGATTTGGAAATCGAAGAAAACGCAATTCAAAATGGTATGTTAACTTTGAACCAATCATGTTACAGACACGTATTGGAAGGTAGAACTTCTATTGCAGAATTTGTAAGGGTTCTTGGTATTGCAGGAGAATAGGGAAAATGACAGTATATAATTATACAGCCTATAAAGAAGGCTCAAATGAAATAGTAAAAGGTAAAGTTGAAGCTGATGATATGCGTGAGGCGAGAGCCGCTGTCAGAGAGCTTGGCTTTGTTCCTACAGGTATAGTTGAAGAACAGGCTGTTGCTTCTACTAATGCGAAAAAAGCAGATGGTAAGAAAATTGCAAAGATGCCGCGTTTGGGTTTGTCGGAACAGATTGATTTTACTTCTACGCTTCAAATACTTGCTGCTGCGGGTATTCCGATTATTGAATCGTTGTTATTTATAGAAAACGATGCAGCTAAATTAAAAATAAGACAGTGTGCGACGGAATTAAGAAGACAAATTATGAATGGTGGTACTTTTGCCGGAACTATTGCAAAATATCCTGAACAGTTTGGTCAAGTTTACATTGGTTTGACAAAAGCCGGTGAAGATTCCGGTGAACTTGAAAAAACGTTGGAACGTTTGTTGGAACTTCTAAATAAACAGGCTGCCATTAGAGCGAAAGTTATTGGTACATTAATGTATCCGGTATTCGTAATTTGTTTAGCGATATTTATCGTACTTGTCATGTTAGTTTTCGTATTCCCTGTATTTGCGGAAATGTTTGAATCAATGGGTATGACACTTCCTTGGATTACTCGAGTTTTGATGACAATGGGTGTTTTTCTCAAGAAAAATTGGATTACGATACCATTAGGACTCGGTGGAACTGTATTTCTCATTCAGTTCTTGTTTAAGTGGAAACCGTCACGTTGGAAGATCGATGAATGGGTATTAAAAATTCCTGTATTATCTGATTTGATGCAATATTCAAATTTTGCAAACTTTATTGCGGTAATGCAAGTTGCTTATGAAGCCGGTGTACCTATTTTGGAATGTTTATATCTTGCCACGGTTACACTTACAAACCATACTCTTTTGATGAGAGTTGATGAAGCTACTGTTAGAGTACAACAAGGTCAGCATTTATCTTCTGCTTTGAGAGCGACCAGAACAATGCCTAAGATGATTTTGTTTATGATTGCGACAGGTGAACAATCAGGTCGTCTTGGAGATATGTTGTTGCAGGCAACAAATTATATTGATAAAAAGCTTGATACAATTATTGATATTATGACTAAGATGATTGAGCCGATTATGTTAATCGTTATTGGTACGATTGTATTGATTTTGGCATTAGCTCTTTACTTACCATTATTTGCTTCTTATATGGGTATGTAGAAAATGTTAAAATCGAAAACGTACGTCATTACAGGTTCGACTTCTGGTATAGGTAAAGAACTCGTCAAGGTATTTTCAAAAAATCCTAAGAATGTAGTTTTTGCCGGTTACCGGAATAGTGCAAAAATTCCACCTAATTTGGAGAAAAATGTTATCAATTTTTATATTGATATGACAGATCGGGTGTCTATAGCTAATGCTGTAGAATTTATTAAATCAAAGATTGATAGGGTTGATACGCTTATAAATGTTGCAGGATGTGTTACGGCAGGTCCTATTGAAAATATTGATACTAATCGACTTAGGGAACAATTTGATGTCAACACTTTTTCTCATATCGAACTCACGCAGGGTTTGGTAGATATTCTGGATAATGGAAGAATTATTAATATAAGTTCTATGGCGAGTTTTGGAAATTTCCCGTTTATTAGTCCTTATTGTGCATCAAAAAGAGCATTAGACATTTTTTTTAATGCCTTTTCACTGGAAAATCATCGTAATATTAAAGTCGTTTCGATCAAACCCGGTGTTATAGCTACTCCGATTTGGGGAAAATCCGTTGAATCTAACTGGCAATATCTTGATAGTTGCAAAGATTATGAAAAAGAGTTGAATTTTATAAAAAATAATGCTTTAAAGAATAGTAATTGTGGCTTGGATGTTTCGCACGTTGCAAAAGTCGTTTTACAAGTGGATAGAATGAAGAATCCAAAACCTTCTTATACGGTGGGTTATGATGCTATGTTCGCAAAGATTTTGTCACTAATGCCTCAGGGGGTAGTGAATAAATTAATTAAAATTGGTATGAAAAGCCGCATTAGTAAGTCTTAGGTTATTTTGGAATGGGCTTTGTTATCGCCCACTCCAAGACCATTATCTGACTTATCTCGAACTAACCTCCTACGCAAACAACACGGATCTCGTCGTAACTACGACTGCTGAAATTGTACCAGTCCGTTTGCGAACTGGAGAAGCCGCGGCTCAACGCATATCTCGAGTCGGACTCTAGGTTACTCAACAGTGTTAAATTTTCTTCTATGCCCAGTTTTGCAGTTACGCTCGTATCCCAGGTTCTGTCGGAATAGAAGTTCTCGTTGTATTCTTCTGACTCGCTGATTGAATTGTCGTTGTATATTGCCTGAGCTATTTTAGCCAGCTCACTTGCATTTGGTAATCTGCCGCCTTGATTCTTACACTCAACCATTGCTCCTACCCAGTAGTCGTCGTTGTTATTGAAGTAGCAATCATTAATGTTATACCCAGGTTGACCTTTGTAATCACTGCATGATACCGGTGTTGGAACTTTTGCCTGGCTGATTATCTTCACTCCACCTATCTCTATATAAGAATCTTTTAGTTTTGCTCCATTGAATGAGATAAGATCATTTCTTGTGTGTTCATCGCCACCATACAAGTTTGGTTTTCTGGAACCGTTGAAGTCATATATACCGGCTACACAACTGTGGATTTGATTATTATCTACCTTTACACTATCCGGATCTGAGATACATTTTTATCATAAGATAGAATAATTGGTGTACCGTCTCCTAATACTATTGCAACAGTATTCATAAAATCTTTCTCTCCAACGGTTGGAAGGTTTAGAGAACTTGCTGAATTTATTT